>JAGRJB010000615.1 GCA_020442965.1 Pseudomonadales bacterium | reverse complement strand
CCTTGGTCACAGGACTGGGCGCGGGGCTGGATCTGGTTGCGATTATCGAAGCCTTCGGCAAGGCGTTCAACGATTCGCGCTACATCAGCATCGTCGAGGAGCAAACGCGGCAGCTCGAGGAGCGTACGCGGCAGCTCGAGGAGCGTGACACACTGGTCGTGCGGCTCGAAGCGCGCCTTGGGGAAGTCGCGACAGAGCATGAAGCGGCGCTCGTGCGAGTCAACACCGATCTCGTGCTGCAGCGCGAGCAGAGTGACGCGCAGATGCAGACCGTGCGCGCGCAGGTAACGGCGCTCGAGGGCGAGCTCGAGCAGATGTCCGCCGACCAGGACGCCGCGTCGGGCCGCATTCGCGAACTCGAGGCCGAGATGTCGTCGCGCTACAGCGACCTCGAGCTGCAGGCGACGGCACGCGAGAATGAATACAACGCTCAGCTAGCGGAACGCGACCACGATCTGCGTGCAGCAGAGGAGGCACTGAACCGACTGGAGAACGAGCTGCGGAACAAGAATGCCAAGATCGAAGAGCTGGCCAACGCCTCTGACGATTGGCGCAGCACTATTGTTGAAGCGCAGAGCGCGCTCGCTGAGCGAGATCGTCGTATTCGGCAGCTCGAGAGCGAGATTGCCTCCACCGCGACGGCTTTCGGCAAGATCCAGAAGAGCATCGAGCGACTCGACCCGGAGGTGGCGGTTCTGGCCGCTGCTCCGGTGTCGTTCGACGGCGGCGACGACGTTGCCGCGGAAGGTCCGCAGCGTTTGTTGATCCGCAGCGATGGCAATACCGAATTTGTGCACCAGTTGGCGCGCCGAACCCGCATTGGCCGCGCTCCTGACAGCGACCTGCAGATCGATGAACTGTACATCAGCCGCAATCACGCGGTGATTATGGCCGGCCCGGTCCACACGACGCTCGAGGACCTCGACAGCACCAACGGCGTGTTCGTCAATGGCAAGCGCGTGTCCCGGCAAACTCTGAAAGATGGCGATCGCGTGATCCTTGGGCGGATGCACTTCCGCTATTCAGTGCGCGCATCGGTTAGCCGCTAATCTCGTGGCGCAGCAAAAGTGACCGAGCCTAACAAGCGACCACTCCCGCAAGCGTCGCCCGAACCGGCATTTTTTGACAATGCCGCGGTTGATAACCTGATTGCGGTCGTGCTCGAGCTGGGCTCCGAGCTCTGGGTGCAGCGGCAGCGCATGCGACTGATCGAGAAACTGCTCGCGCAGGGCGGCGTCGTTACGGCCGAGGCAATCGAGCGGTACGCAGAGAGCGACACCGAGCGCGCCGCCGCGGCGAGCGAACGTCAGGCCTTCATCGACCGGATCTACGGTGCTTTCGCGCGCCCGCGGGTTGCCGCAACCCCCAGCGACGAGCCCTAACAGGTATGCCAGACGCCTATATCGAGAGGATTCTCAAAGCGCGCGTGTACGATGTCGCGATCGAATCACCGCTCGAGCCTGCACAGC
>JAGRJB010000614.1 GCA_020442965.1 Pseudomonadales bacterium | reverse complement strand
CGCCGCAAAGCGGCATCAAAATACTCGTTCTCACGTACACGGACGCTCGGCATCGAAACCTCAATTTGAGTTTGCCCCGGCAGAACCGGGGCGCGCATTCTAGAGAGCCTCGCCCAAAAACGCAAAAGCACCGTTCATTATCGCCGTCCGATGCGCATCCTGGCCCTCGAATCTTCTTGTGACGAAAGCGCCGTAGCGGTATTCGATGCTGCGCGCGGCCTGCTGGCACACGCCCTGTTCAGCCAGATCGAGCTGCACCGGGTGTACGGCGGTGTCGTGCCGGAACTGGCCTCGCGCGACCACGTGCGCAAGCTATTACCGCTCGTGCGCACCACTTTAGCCGACGCTGACACGCTACCAGCCGATTTGGCGGCCGTGGCCTATACCGCCGGACCCGGTCTGATCGGCGCGTTGCTGACCGGAGCCGCACTTGGGCGCAGCCTGGCCTACGCCTGGGGCTGTCCCGCGGTGGCGGTCCATCACCTTGAAGGTCATCTGTTGGCGCCGTTGCTGGAATCGGAGCCACCGCCTTTTCCGCACCTGGCGCTGCTGGTTTCGGGCGGGCACACGCTGCTGATCGACGTGGTGGCACCGGGCGACTATCGCTTGCTGGGCGACACGCGCGACGACGCGGCGGGCGAGGCTTTTGACAAGAGTGCGAAACTCCTGGGTTTGCCGTACCCCGGCGGACCGCAGCTGGCGGCGCTTGCGGCCACCGCGACCGGCGACGCTTTCAAGTTTCCCCGTCCGATGCTGGATCGGCCCGGCCTCGAGTTCAGTTTTTCGGGCCTCAAAACTGCTGTTTCCATGGCCGTGCAGGCGGCGCCGCTGGACGCACGCCGTCGCGCCGAGATTGCCGCGAGCGCGCAGGCGGCAATCGTCGAAACGCTGGTGCGCAAGTCTTTGCGGGCGCTCGAGGAAACCGGTCGCGATGCGCTCGTTGTGGCCGGTGGGGTGGGCGCCAACCAGTTGCTGCGGCGCAGCCTGCGAGAAAGCGTGGTCCGGCTTGGCGCGCGTGTCTACTATCCACGGATCGAGTTCTGCACGGACAACGCCGCGATGATTGCGGTGGCTGGCCTCGCGCGGCTCAAGTCAGGTTGTGTCGAGCCCCTCGCGATCCGCGCGCGCGCGCGCTGGCCGCTGACCGAGCTCGGTCCGTTGTCCTCGGTCTAACAAGCAGAGTCTATGTCGTCCAAAAATAATCCGCTCGGCACCGGCGATCGCATCTTTCTGCACGGCCTCGAAATCGATTGCATCATCGGTTTCATCGACTGGGAACGCCGCATCAAGCAGCGGGTCGTCATCGACGTCGAGTTGCCGGTCGATTGCCGCCACGCGGCTGCCAGCGACTCGGTTGAAGATACGGTCGACTACAAGCGCGTCGCCAAACGATTGATCGCATTCGTCGGCGAATCGGAATTTCAATTGGTCGAGACGCTGGCGCATCGCGCGGCGCTCATGATCCTGGCCGAATTCGCGATCGGGTGGGTGCGATTTTCGATCAACAAACCCGGCGCGATTCGCGGGTCGCGCGACGTTGGTGTGGTGATCGAGCGGGCGCGCAGCGATCTGGACGCTGGGTGACAGCGGCTCAGCCTGGCGTCCGGGTGTTCGTTGCCGGTGGCAGCAATGTCGATCCGCTCGCCAACACCCGCCGCGCGATGCTTGAAATGACTCGCAGCTGGCCGGACGTACGATTCTCGGCCGTCTATCGCAACCGGGCCGTGGGCTTCGAAGGCGCCGATTTCGTCAACTGGGTCGCGAGCCTTTCCACCGATTGGCCGCTGGAGCGCCTGTTACAGCGATTGCACGAGATCGAAGCGCTGTGCGGCCGGGCCAGGAACGCTCCGAAGTGGGCACCACGCGGCATGGATCTGGATGTGTTGTTATACGGTGACCTAA
>JAGRJB010000613.1 GCA_020442965.1 Pseudomonadales bacterium | reverse complement strand
GGCTGCATCATGATGCGCGTGTGCCACCTGAATACCTGTCCCACGGGAGTCGCGACGCAGGATCCGCGCTTGCGTGAGAAGTTTACCGGCAAGCCCGAGCATGTCGTCAACTTCATGCGCTTCGTCGCTCAGCATCTACGCGAGCTCATGGCCGAGCTCGGTTTCCGTACCGTCAATGAGATGGTCGGGCGTGTAGACATGCTGGAGCCACACGCGGCGATCGAGCACTGGAAGACGCGAGGTTTCGACTTCAGCGAGATTCTGTACGCGCCGGATGCGGGCCCGGAGGTCGGGCGCTATCAGACGATCGCTCAGGACCATGGTCTCAAGGACTCGCTCGACATGACGACGTTGCTGGAAATCTGTCGGCCGGCGATTGAACGCGGCGAGCAGGTGCGCGCAGAGCTGGCTGTGCGCAATGTCAATCGTGTGGTCGGCACGATCACGGGTAGCGAGATCACTCGCAAGTGGGGCGCCAAGGGCTTACCGGACGATACGGTGTCGATCCACTTCAAAGGTTCCGCCGGGCAAAGTTTCGCTGCGTTCATGCCGCCCGGCATGACCTTTACGCTCGAGGGCGATGCTAACGACTATTTCGGCAAGGGGCTGTCGGGAGGCAGACTCGCGGTGTTCCCCGACAAGAGAGCGACGTTCGCTGCGGAGCGGAACATGATCGTGGGCAACGTCGCGCTGTATGGCGCAACACGCGGCGAGGTGTTCGTATGCGGTACGGCGGGTGAACGATTTGCGGTTCGCAACAGCGGCGCGGATGCTGTCGTGGAGGCCATCGGCGATCACGGTTGTGAGTATATGACTGGTGGTCGCGTGGTCATTCTCGGCGCCACCGGGCGGAATTTCGCCGCGGGCATGTCGGGTGGCATTGCCTATGTTCTGGATGAAAATGATGAGTTCACGGCGCGCGTCAATACGCAGATGGTAGACGTCGAGCGCATCGAAGACAGTGCCGAGGCTGACGCCGTACGCACGTTGATAGAGAGGCACGTCGCAGTGACAGGTAGCAAGCTTGGGCTGCGGGTGCTCGCGGCTTGGGAGACCAAGCTGCCGAAGTTCTTCCGCATCATGCCGCGCGACTATCGGCGCGCGCTGGCCTGTCTGGCGCGCGCGCACGAGCAGGGCTTGTCCGGCGACGAGGCGGTCATGGCCGCGTTCGAAGAGAATTCACAGGATCTCTCGCGCGTGGGTGGGAACTGACGAGATGGGCAAGCCGACCGGATTTATCGAGTATCTGCGTGAGTTACCGCTCGATCGCAGCCCGACGGAGCGCGTGAAGGACTGGCGCGAGTTCCACCATCACATGGACGAGAAGCGCCTGCGTCAACAGGGGGCGCGCTGCATGGACTGCGGCGTACCATTCTGCCACACGGGCAGATTGATCAACGGTGCCGCATCGGGTTGCCCGGTGAACAATCTGATTCCCGAGTGGAACGACCTCGTCTATCGCGGCTTGTGGCGCGAGGCACTCGAGCGCCTGCATCGCACTAATAACTTTCCCGAGTTTACCGGGCGAGTCTGCCCGGCTCCGTGTGAAGGATCGTGCGTGCTGGGCATCAACGCACCGCCCGTCACGATCAAGAATATCGAGAACGAGATCATCGAGCGCGGTTTCGCGGAGGGTTGGGTGCTGCCCGAGCCGCCCGCGAAGCGTAGCGGCAAAAAGGTCGCGGTAATCGGTTCCGGCCCGGCTGGTCTCGCTGCCGCCGCACAGCTCAATAAGGCGGGACATACCGTTACCGTGTACGAACGCGCCCCGCGGCCTGGTGGGCTACTAACGTACGGCATTCCCAATATGAAACTCGACAAGCAGGATGTCGTGGCGCGACGTGTTGCGTTGCTCGAGAAAGAGGGCATCCAGTTTGTATGCAACGCGCACGTCGGTGAGAACGTCGAGGCGCAGCTGCTGCTTCGCGATCACGAAGCGATGATCATTTGCACCGGTGCGACGCTGCCGCGCGATCTGAACGTAGATGGCCGCAGCCTGACGGGCGTGCACTACGCGATGGACTATCTGACCGCCAGCACCTCTGCGTTACTGGCGGGCGATCCCGCGACCAGCGCCATTTACGCGCGCAACAAGGACGTGATCGTATTGGGTGGCGGTGACACCGGCACCGACTGCGTGGGTACGGCGATGCGCCAGGGTTGCCGCTCGTTGACGCAGCTCGAGATCCTGACCCAACCGCCAATCGATCGCGCCCACGACAATCCGTGGCCGGAATGGCCGCGTGTTTACAAGATGGATTATGGTCAGGAAGAGGCGGCCGCCCAGTTTGGTGCGGATCCGCGTGCGTATCTGACGACCATCAAACGCCTGATCGGCAACGAGGCCGGCGAGCTCACGGGCATCGTGACCGTACAGATTCATTGGGAGAAATACGACGATGGCCGTGTCGTCCCGGTCGAGAAGAAGGGCACTGAACGGCAATATCCCGCGCAGCTTGTATTGCTGGCGATGGGCTTCCTGGGCCC
>JAGRJB010000612.1 GCA_020442965.1 Pseudomonadales bacterium | reverse complement strand
CCGGTGATGTTCTGCAGAAACACCAGCGGGATGGAGCGTTGACAGCAAAGCTCGATGAAATGGGTGCCCTTCAACGCGGACTCGGAAAAGAGGATGCCATTGTTAGCGACGATGCCGACCGGCATGCCGTGAATGTGCGCAAACCCGGTGACCAGCGTCGTGCCGTAGCGCGCCTTCCATTCGTCGAATTCACTGGCGTCGACGAGCCGCGCGATCACCTCGCGAATGTCGTATGGTTTGCGTTGATCCGCCGGGACCACACCATACAGCTCCTCGACGGCGTAAGCTGGCTCAACGGCCGATCGCAACTCCATCGTATGGCACTTGGGTCGATTGAGTGCAGCGACGGCACGGCGCGCAAGCTGCAAGGCATGCGTGTCATTGTCAGCCAGGTGATCCACCACGCCCGAAAGCCGCGTATGAACATCGCCGCCGCCCAGATCCTCACTGCTAACGACTTCGCCGGTCGCCGCCTTGACTAGCGGTGGCCCACCGAGAAAGATCGTGCCCTGCTCGCGGACAATGATCGACTCATCGCTCATGGCTGGGACATACGCGCCGCCGGCGGTACATGACCCCATGACAACTGCGATCTGCGCGATGCCCATGGCCGACATCTGCGCCTGGTTATAGAAGATCCGACCGAAATGCTCGCGATCCGGGAACACCTCGTCCTGACTCGGCAAATGTGCGCCTCCTGAGTCAACCAGGTAGATGCAGGGCAGATGGTTCTCCTGAGCGATCTCCTGGGCACGCAGGTGCTTCTTGACCGTCACGGGATAGTAAGTACCGCCTTTGACGGTGGGGTCGTTACAAACGACCATACATTCCCGTCCGCTCACGCGACCAATGCCCGTGATCAAACCACCGCCGGGGCAATCGCCATCATAGAGAGCGAACCCTGCCAGCTGCGAGAACTCCAGGAATGGCGCGCCCGGATCGAGTAACGCTGTGATGCGATCGCGCGGTAGCAGCTTGCCCCGACCGACGTGTCGAGTCCGCGAAGCCACGCCACCGCCTAGCGCCATTTCGCCCGTGCGGCTGCGCAAGTCCTCGACCAGCGCGCGCATGGCGGCGGAATTCGCCTGGAATTCAGCGCTGCGTGGCTGCAGTCTCGACTCGATCGCGCGCATCGACCCCTCCGGATAGACCTGTCAGCCTTGCAGCAGGTCAACAATTGTCCGACAATACTACAAATCAGCTCTTTCGGACAATACGCCATGGCTGCTCTCGACGCATGCGATTTCGATTTTGGGCTCGGCGACACACTCGACGCGGTTCGCTCGCAGGCGCGTCGCTTCGCACGTGAGCAGATCGCGCCGCTCGCGGACGAGATTGATCGAACCAACGAATTCCCGCGTGCGCTCTGGCCGGCCATGGGTGAACGGGGATTCCTCGGCATCACCGTACCCGAATCGCTCGGCGGCGCGGGCCTGGGCTATCTTGCGCATGTCGTCGTCATGGAAGAGATCTCGCGCGCTTCCGGGTCGGTGGGACTCTCCTACGGCGCGCACTCGAACCTGTG
>JAGRJB010000611.1 GCA_020442965.1 Pseudomonadales bacterium | reverse complement strand
CACACTACTGGTCACCGACGCGGGCTGTGAAGTATTGACGTTGAGCGCCAACGATCGGCCCGGAGATCGGAATTGACGCCGCGATAGCATGCTGACGCCAGACGACGACCGGGAATCGCTCGCAATATCGACGCCGCGCAAGGCTGAGTGGCCATGGCTGGAGCAACTGCCAGCGCGCCTGGCCGCTGCCAGGCATGGGCCGGACTCGTACCGCACGGCGCTCGCGGAAGCACAGAGCGAACTGGCACGCCGTTTCGCCGCTGATGAGCCGGTCGAGTCCCTGGTGCGTGCCCGCGCCGATCTGATCGATACAGTGTTGCGCGCCACGTGGGGACAGATCATCAGCGCAGCTCCCGACCAGGTGACGAGTGGCTGGTCGTTGGTCGCCGTCGGTGGGTATGGGCGCGGCGAACTGCATCCCTGCTCGGACGTCGATTTGCTGATCCTCGTTCCGACTGTACTCACGTCAGCCGGCCGGACACGCGTCGAGAAGCTCGTGACCTTTTTGTGGGATATCAGTCTCGAGGTTGGCCACAGCGTGCGCACACCGGCCGAGTGTGCCGAAGAGAGCGCGGCCAACGTCGGCGTCATGACAACACTGATCGAATCGCGACTGCTGTGCGGCGACAGCGACCTGTTCAGTGCCATGCGTGAGACGGTCGGACCCGATCAGCTCTGGCCGGCGCGGGAGTTCTTCGAGGCAAAAGTGGCCGAGCAGAACGATCGGCACGTCCGTGCTAACGACACGGCCTACAACCTGGAACCTAATGTCAAGACCGGACCCGGCGGCTTGCGCGACATTCAGACCATTGCGTGGGTGGCAAAGCGCCACTTTGGCGCCGAGACTCTCGACGAACTGGTTACTCTCGGCTTTCTATCCGCGTCGGAGCTGCGGAAACTGAAACAGGCGCAGGCGTTTCTGTGGAAGGCGCGCTTCGGTCTGCACGTACTCACGGGCAGACGCGAGGACCGGTTGCTGTTCGATCATCAGGTGAAGCTCGCGCAGACCTTCGGCTACGAGGATGCGTCCTACACATTGGCCGTCGAGCAGTTCATGCAGCGGTACTACCGCACCGTGATGGACGTGCAGCTACTCAACGAGATGCTGTTGCAACTGTTCCGTGAGGCGTTCTTGACCGCGAGCGAACCGCCCCGCCCATTGAGCCGCCACTTTCAGGTGCAAAACGCCTATCTCGAGTCGATCGGCGACGATTTGTTCGCACGCACACCGGCGGCGATCCTGGAACTGTTTCTGGTGCTGCAGCAGAATCCGGAGATTCGCGGCGTGCGCGCCTCCACGATCCGTGCGATCACAAAGTCACTCTGGTTGATCGACGAAGAATTTCGGCAGAACCCACGCCACCATCGCCTCTTTCTCGATATCATGCGCGCGCCTAACGGTTTGACACATGCACTCAGGCGCATGAATACCTACGGTGTGCTCGGGCGTTATATTCCCGCGTTCGGCCGGATCGTCGGGCGAATGCAGTACGACTTGTTCCACGCCTATACGGTGGATGCCCATACCCTGTTCGTCGTCCGCAATCTGCGCCGCTTTGCGCTCAAGAAGCACGATCACGAACTACCGCAGCTGTCGGCGATCATGCAGCAGTTGCCCAGGCCCGAACTCGCCTATCTCGCGGCGCTCTTTCACGACATCGCAAAGGGCCGTGGCGGCGATCACTCGGAACTGGGTGCAGTTGACGCTGAAGCTTTCTGCCTCGAACAGGGCCTGTCGCGCTATGACGCACGCCTGGTCGCTTGGTTAGTGCGAAATCACCTCGAGTTATCGATCACGTCCCAAAAGCAGGACATCTCGGACGCGGAAGTCATCAACGCTTTCGCTCGGCGGGTCGGCGATGAGGCGCACCTGGACTATCTGTATGTACTAACAGTCGCGGACGTGCGCGGTACCAATCCGAAGCTCTGGAACTCCTGGAAAGCATCACTTTTTCACGAGTTCTACCAGCGGGTCAAACGTGCGCTACGCCGTGGGCTCGAGAGCCCGATCGATCCTGATGAACTCATCCGTGAAACGCAGGACAGCGCCCATAGGGTATTGCTCGCGCGCGGCAAGATCACGGAGCGCGAAATTCAACGCACGTGGTCACGCCTGACGACCGCATATTTCCTGCGACATACGGCCGAAGAAGTTGCCTGGCATACGCGCCTGCTGGCGGACTCCGAGCCAGACAGCGAGGAGCCGATTGTCGCGGTACAAGCCGAGAGCGAGCGCGGTACCACGGCAATCTCCACCTTTGCGCCGCACCGAGTCAACAGCTTTGCACGCACGACAGCGGTGCTGGATCAACTGGGACTCAATATCGTCGATGCGCGCATCACCCCGACGGGCGATGGCTTCAGTCTCG
>JAGRJB010000610.1 GCA_020442965.1 Pseudomonadales bacterium | reverse complement strand
GCCGCACGCCGTCGATCTCGATGAACTGCGATGCGGGCGTACCGTATTTCACTAACAAGTCCGCCGTCGAACGGTCGCGCTGCGTGTACGCCACGTAGCCGAGCCAGAGACCAAGCGCCAGCAGCGCGAGAACGAAGAACTTCTTTAGCTTATTTTTCAATAGCTTATGAACATTACTTCAACAGAATTAACTAGATCGAGCCCGTCCCGTCGTGCGCTCGAGCCGCTGGTTCGCACCGCCCTGCTAAGCAGCAGCCCCGCCCGATCGGCTACGGCTACGGCTACGGACCAAACCTGTAGCTGAAGCGAACGCCGAAAATGCGCGGATCGGGCAACGTCACACCGACCTGATCTGCCGGGGAAAAATTGGTGGGATCCGCCAGCGCTTGCGCAACGTCACCCGGAACCGCGTTGGCCGTGAGCACTGTGTCATCATCGGCTACATTATCGACAAAGAGCAGCGCCTCCCAGGTTGGCGCCGTCAAACCGAAGCGGACGTTGCCACGTGTATAGCTTGCAAGCTGCACAGTGTTCCAGATGTCGACCTCGCGCTCACTCTGGGCCTGCACATCGCCCTCGATGAAAAACCTCAGGCTGCCCGAACCGATTGGCGCGCTGTACCGTGCGAGGCCTACCACTGAGTGCTGCGGCGCGCGCTCGAGTTTATTGCCCTTCAGGTTGATGTAACACAGACGCTGATTCGGTCCGCGCGGGCAATCGCCGATGCGAGCCGCGTCGGTCGGCGATGCCGACGTGAATGGAAAGTCGGTGAACTCGCTATCGAGGTAGGCATAGTTCAGGTCGAAGAACCAGTTCGCGTTCGGCGCGAACTCGGCGTCGAGTTCGAAGCCCTTCACTTCAGCCTTGCCCGCGTTCAACAACCGCCCGGTCTGTATTCCCGATGGTGTAACCAACTGCGGGCCGACTTGCTTATCCTTATAGTCGATGAAGAAAATCGCCGGATTCACGCGCAAGCGCCCGCTCAACCATTCGGTTTTCGCGCCGAATTCGTACTCGGTGACGGTCTCGTCTTTGAAAGTCGCCTCGTCGTAGGAGCCGTCGTAGTTAGCGTCCTGCCACGCGCCCGAAGTCACGGTCGAGATACCGCCCGGCTTTACACCTTTCGCCCAGGTCAGGTACACGAGCGAGCTGTCAGATGGTTTGACTTCCAGCGTCACGCGCGGTGCCAAGGAGGAGTGCTCCGACGTCAGCGTCACCGGCACGCCCGGCGCTTGTCGCACGCCTACCGCAGGTGGGTAGGGTGGCGGAACGCCGAAGTACGGCAGCGTGC
>JAGRJB010000609.1 GCA_020442965.1 Pseudomonadales bacterium | reverse complement strand
GGCTACACCGGAGAAGATGGCTTCGAAGTCGTTATGCCGGCAGGCGATGCGCCGCGCGTCTGGCAGCAGCTCAATGATCTGGGCGTCGTCTCCTGTGGACTCGGCGCGCGCGACACACTGCGACTCGAGGCTGGCATGAATCTCTACGGGAATGATATGGATGCGAGCAAGCATCCGCTCGAGTCAGGTCTCACCTGGACGGTGGCGTTCAAACCGCAAGAGCGCGATTTCATCGGTCGCGCAGCGCTCGAATCGATACGCGCGGCGGGTATCAATAACACGCTCGTTGCGCTGCTGCTCGATGACCGCGGCGTGCTGCGGCCGCACCAACGAGTCGTGGTGGATGGTGTGGGTGAAGGTGAGATCACGAGCGGCACGTTCTCACCAACACTGCAAAAGTCGATCGCATTTGCACGAGTTCCCGTTGCGACAGCTAATGTGGTCGCGGTGGATATTCGGGGCAAGTTGTTGCGGGCGCGCGTCGTGAAAGCACCGTTCGTGCGCAATGGTCAGATCTTGGTCAGTTAGCGTTGGTTTACCGAACAGAATCAGGAGTCGGTCGATGAGTCAGATTGCAGACGATCGCAGCTATACGAAGTCCCATGAATGGGTGAAGCCGCTGCCCGACGGTAGTGTCGAAATTGGCATCTCGGATCACGCGCAGCACGCGCTCGGTGACCTGGTATTCGTCGAAGTTCCGGACGAAGGTCGCGAGCTCGACGCTGGGGAAGCCTGTGCCGTTGTCGAGTCGGTCAAGGCGGCATCCGATGTCTATGCGCCGATCGCCGGCCGTGTGCTGGCAGTCAATGCCGACCTCGGGTCGACGCCCGAGCTCATCAATCAGGATCCATACGGCAAGGGCTGGCTGTTGCGTCTGAAGCCAGCGAGCACGGATGTTGCCGCGGAACTACTGTCGGCCGCTGATTACCGCGCGCACCTGGCTGCCGAAGGAGATTGAAATGCCGTTCAACCCGCACACGCCTGACGATGTGAGCCAGATGCTCGCGGCGATCGGCGCCGACAGTATCGAGCAGCTATTCGATGAAATCCCGAAGGCGCTGCGGATCAAAGAACTCGACGGCGTGCCCGAAGCGCTCTCAGAGATGCAGATCGGCCGCTTGATGACCGAGCGCGCTGCCCGCGACGGCCGGCCGCTCGTGTTCATCGGTGCCGGCGCCTACGAGCATCACATCC
>JAGRJB010000608.1 GCA_020442965.1 Pseudomonadales bacterium | reverse complement strand
GCACGCCAAGTGGCTCAAGGTCACGGCCCATCTTCCATGGCGCCGCAAGATTGCGTCGCTGAACTATCTGTTGGCGTCGCATGTCTGGCGCCAGGATCATAACGGTTTCACTCACCAGGACCCCGGCTTCATCGATCACGTGGTCAACAAAAAGGCTGAAGTCGTGCGTGTCTACTTTCCGCCGGACGCTAACTGCCTGCTGTCGGTCATGGATCATTGTCTGCGCAGCCGCCACTACGTGAACGTCGTCGTGGCAGGCAAGCACGCGGCGCCGCAGTGGTTGACGATGGAAGCGGCCGTCAAGCATTGCACGGAAGGGGTGAGCATTTGGCAGTGGGCCAGCAACGACCAGAACGCCGCGCCCGACATCGTCATGGCCTGCTGCGGTGATGTACCGACGCTCGAGACGCTCGCAGCGGTATCGATCCTGCGCGAGCATCTACCTAAACTCAGAATTCGCGTCGTCAATGTCGTCGATCTGATGAAACTACAACCGCCGAGCGAGCATCCTCATGGGATGAGCGATGTGGACTTCGACGAGATGTTCACGCGGGACAAACCAGTGATCTTCGCCTTTCACGCTTATCCCTGGTTGATTCATCGTCTGACCTATCGTCGTACCAACCACGACAATATCCACGTCCGAGGCTACAAGGAGGAGGGCACCATTACGACGCCCTTTGATATGACGGTCATGAACGACCTGGATCGCTATCACCTTGTCATGGATGCGGTCGATCGCTTGCCGCGCACGGGTGACCGAGGCATCTATCTCAAGCAGCAGCTCAAGGACAAGCTGATCGAGCATAAGCAATACATCGCCGAGCACGGGCGAGACATGCCGGAAATTCGCGACTGGCGTTGGGCTGGTTTGTCGTGAGGGCTGGCGTGCGTTACCGCGACCGGGCGGTCGCTGGTGCTACCGCCCGACAGCAGGGTAACGCGATCAGATCGTTTCACACTGGAGTACTGCAATGAAGGTCGATGGAAAAAGCTGGTACGCATTTGTGATCATGCTGCTGTGCGCGACCAGCGCGATCGCCGCAGATCGTTATCAAGCCACGATCAATTTGTTCAAGAACGCTGGCGAGAGTCGCAAATTCCTTGCCGAGAGCTACGGTTACGCCGTGATCCCGACCATTGGCGAGGCCGGATTGGGGATCGGCGGCGCTCATGGCAAAGGGCGCGTGTATGAGCGCGGCAGACTCGTCGGCAATGTCACGATGAATCAGTTGAGCATCGGTTTTCAAGCCGGCGGCAAGGCCTATAGCGAGATCATATTCTTTCAGAACCGGGATGCCTTCAATGAGTTCACGTCCGGCAACTTCGAGTTCGGTGCCGACGTCAGTGCGGTTGCGATCACAGCCGCAGTGAATGCGGAAGTGAACACGGCTGGCGGTACATCGGCGGGTGCCAGCGGCGGCAAGCACGACGCGACGACAGTAGGCGGCTACCGCCACGGGCTCGCCGTGTTTACGATCGCCAAAGGTGGCCTCATGTATCAGGCCGCTCTGGAAGGACAGAAGTTCTCGTACCGAAAGCGCGCGCGCTGATCGGGACCATAGTCCTTGAGTCGCTTCAAGCTGCTTCTCTTGCTGTTGGCGATTGCGGCACTCGCAGTTGGCCTCGCTTTCTGGTGGCGCCATCAGGAAATCTATCCGT
>JAGRJB010000607.1 GCA_020442965.1 Pseudomonadales bacterium | reverse complement strand
ACATGCCGAAGGACAAGGTCGAGGCAGCGATCAAGCGTGCGCTGGGCAAGGATTCCACTAACTATGCCCAGGTCATTTATGAGGGCTATGCGCCGCACGGCGTCGCGGTACTAGTGGAAACGGCCACCGACAACCCGACGCGGACAGTGGCGAGCGTACGCAGCATATTCTCCAAGGCCGCTGGCAATCTCGGGACAGCTAACAGTGTATCGTTCCTGTTTCGGCACATGGGCGTCTTCCGTCTGCAACCAGAGGGGATCGAATCGGACGACCTCGAGCTCTATCTCATCGATCACGGGCTGGATGAGATGGGCGAAAGCGAGAGCGACAAGGGTGAGCCGCAGATAGTGGTGCGCTGTGCCTACGCCGACTTCGGCACGCTGCAGCTCGCACTCGAGAAGCGGGGCATTACGCCGATCTCGGGCGAGCTCGAGTATGTCTGCATCACACCAATGGTGCTCCCGGAGGAACACGCCACCGAAGTGCTCGAGTTAGTCGACAAACTCGAACAGGACGACGACGTCCAGAAAGTCTTCCACACGCTCGCCTGAGAACCACCGCTTGCCGTCCTTTGCGCTGCAACCTCACCCCATGACGAAGTCGTGCGCGGTACGCGCAGTCCATACCACGCTAGTCATGTCATCCGATGGCATTTGGCAGGTCATCTATGACATCGTCGGCGACCTGGATCAAATCGTGATACCTGCCGCAGGCCCTGCCGAACGTCGCGATCAGCTGTGGCGACACACGTGTTGCGAGCTTTTCTGCAAGTCCGACGGCGCAACGGGCTACAGGGAGTTCAATTTTTCACCGTCAACCGCGTGGGCCGCGTACGAGTTCGGCGGCTACCGCGCCGGACAACGCGACGCTACGCTACGAGTGGCACCTGCCATTCAGCGTAGCAGCCACGCTGGCAGATTGCGCCTGGTGGTCAAACTGGCAATGCAGCCCGTCGCGGACCGCCAATTGATCGGGTGCTCAGCGGTGATTGAAAACGTCGATGGTACATTGACCTTCTGGGCACTTGCCCATCCGAGCGCCGCGCCCGACTTTCATCATCCGGATAGCTTTGCGCGGTGGCTCCCATCGGTCGAGGTGTTGACATGAATTTTGGGATCGACCGCCTCCTAAGCGAGCGCGAGCTGCGTGCGCCGCTGCTCGGCCGGCGCGTCGCGTTGCTCGCGCATCCGGCTTCGGTCACGGCCGATCTCACGCATTCGCTCGATGCGCTCGCGGCACTCGGCGATATCAAGCTAACCGCGGCATTTGGCCCGCAACATGGCCTGCGCGGCGACAAGCAGG
>JAGRJB010000606.1 GCA_020442965.1 Pseudomonadales bacterium | reverse complement strand
GACGGCCGCAAAGATGAACAACTGCGGAATCGTTAGTCCGAGGCTGAGCCACACGATCGCACCGACCGACGCCGCGACCATGAACGCGGAGTTCAAGACGTTGTTGCAGGCGATGATGCGTGCGCGCTCCTGGGCGGCACTGCGCTGCAGGACGAGTGCGTAGAGCGGCACGATGAATAGGCCGCCGGACACGCCGATCAGAACGCAATCGATGACGACGCGCCAACCGCGTCCCGACGCGAGAAAGGCCTGCCAGCTGATCAAATTGCCGAGCGCAGCCACGGGTTGGGAAAAGTACAAATCGAGCACGAACCACGAAATACCGATCGAACCGAGCGGCACGATGCCAATTTCAATCTTGTGGCCCGAGAGCTTCTCGCAGGCGAGCGAGCCTAATGCCATGCCGATGGAAAACCCCGCCAACAGCAGGATGTAAACAGACTCATCACCTGCCAGTACGCTGCGTGCGTATACGGGCAATTGCGCCAGCAAGAGTGCGCCCACCAGCCAGAACCAGGAGATTCCGAGAATAGACAGGAAGATCGTGCGATTCGCCGCTGCGAGTCGGATCAGGTCCCAGGTCGCCGGAATCGGGTTGAGGCGTACTCTGAGCGCCGGTGCGGTGGCCGCCGCCGGCGGTATGGCGCGCGAGGCGAACCAACCGAGTAGCGCGACGACCACCACGACAGCGGCAGCCAGATGCCGACCCATTTCGCCGGCCGCTGCGATGAGGCCGCCCGCGATCGTGCCGATGAGAATGGCCAGAAAGGTAGCGCTGTCGATCAGTGCGTTGCCGCCGACCAGTTCCGTCTCGTGCAGATGCTGTGGCATCACGGAGTACTTGAGCGGGCCAAAGGCGGTCGCCTGCGCACCGAGAAGAAACATGATCACCAGTAGAAAAGGTACGCTGCCCAGCCAGAATGCCAGCGCAGCCCCCGCCATCAGGACGACTTCGGCGAGCTTGATATGACGAATGAGAAACGCCTTTTCATACTTGTCGGCGAGCTGGCCGGCGAGTGCCGAGAACATGAAGAACGGCAGAATAAACAGCGCTTGCGCGATGTTGGTCAGCAGCGAGC
>JAGRJB010000605.1 GCA_020442965.1 Pseudomonadales bacterium | reverse complement strand
AGGACCCAGTGGTTCTCATCCGGGAATACCAGCAGGCGGCTCGGCACCCGCATGCGTTGCAAAGCACTCCAATATTCAATTGCATTGTTCATTGGTACCCGGAAGTCCCTCTCCCCCACCGTTAGCAGAACGGGCGTGCGCCAGCTCGCCGCCAGCCGGATCGGATTTTGCTCGCGCCATACCGGCCCCTGCTCCCACGGTGGCCCGCCGTTGTTCACCTCCCGTGAGTAGATGACGTCGCTCGTTCCCCATTGCGCCTCGAGATCGACCAGACCAGCGTGGGAAATCAGGCAACGGTAGCGCGTCGTGGTGCCCTGCAGCCAGTTGGAGAGATGGCCGCCATAGCTCGCGCCACCGGCGCATTGACGTGATGCGTCGATGAAGGCAAAGCGCTTCAACGCCTCATCGGCCGCCTGATTGATTTCGTCCGCCGGCGTCTGGAACCAATCGCCCTGGATATTCTGCGCGAACTGCTCGCCGAATCCCACCGAGCCCGTGTAGTTTGTCAGCAGCAAGACATAGCCCGGCGCCGCCAGCAGATGGTAGTTCCAACGCAGCACCCATGCGTCATCCCAACTCGAATGGGGCCCGCCGTGGATCAGTACCAGCAGTGGATATTTCTTGTTAGCATCGAAGCCGGCCGGCCGAACGAGCAGATTGTGCACGCGCCGGCCCTTGTGACTCTCGAACCAGAAGTGCTCCACGGGCGCCAGATCGAGCCCTGCGACTCGCTCTCGATTGAACTGTGTCAGCGCCACGATCGAGCCGTCGTGAGTAGCGATCGCTACGACCTCAGCCGGTACCGCGGCACTCTCCCAATTGCCGTACAGCGCCAACCGTGGCGTGCGCTCTGGAATCGCAATGTCGTGCAGACTACCCTTGCCTACCGCAAAGAGCTCGCGCACCGCGCCGCCGGTCGACGCGACCGCATAGAGCTTTTGGTTGCCCGCATCGTTGGCCGTGAAAAACGCGCGCTTTGAGTCCGGCGCGATGGCATAGCTTTCAACCGATCGGTCGAGCGCGTTGCTGATCGGCTGAAATTCCAGATTCGCACCCCAGCGCGCCGCGGCAAGGCGCATCGCGTTGTAGACCTTGGGTGTCCGCGGCTCGACGCGCGCATACAACGTGTGGCCATCGGGACTGAAGCGCGGGGTCTCGAAGCTCGCCTTGCCCGCGGTGAGCAGGCGTGGCTCGCCGCCCGTCAGATCCTGAAGGTAGAGTCCGGTACGACTGAACTCATAGGCTGCGGCGTCGCGATTCTCCATCGCGACGAAGACTAACGATTTGCCGTCTGGTGTGAATACCGCTTCGAAATCCTCACCGTCGTTGGTGGTCCGTCCGGCGAATCCGGGACGCTCAGCCAGCGCGCTCGTCGCAAACAAGTTGCGTGGCGAACTCACGGGGTCGCCGCTCTCAGCCAGCTCAACGACGAAGAGACGCGCCCGCCGATCATCGAGCCACTGGTCCCAGTTGCGTATCGGAAAGCCGTCGTAGATTCGTGCGTTCCACTTGCGCTGCGCACGTTCCTGATGCAGACGCTCGTTGTCCGCTTGCGACTTGGCGCCGCGGTAGACCAGGCTCTGAAACGCTAACGTGCGTCCGTCTGGCGAGAACACTGGCCGGGTGGCACCCGTCGTCATTTCTGTGATGCGTCGCGCTTCGCCACCCGCGCTTAGATCCAGGAGATAGATCTGCGCCTCA
>JAGRJB010000604.1 GCA_020442965.1 Pseudomonadales bacterium | reverse complement strand
GCGGCGCCGACATCATCGCCGAGGTCGTCGGCTTCGGCATGAGCGCCGACGCCCATCACATCACGGCACCGCTGGAGAACGGCGATGGCGCGCGACTATCCATGCTCGCGGCTTTACGCGACGCGCGGCTGAACCCCGAGCAGATTCAGCACGTCAACGCACATGCAACGTCGACGCCGCTTGGCGATGTAGCGGAGACTATTGCGCTGAAGCGCGCCTTTGCCGATCACGCCTACAAACTCGCGGTGAGTGGCACCAAGTCCATGACAGGTCACCTGTTAGGCGCTGCGGGTGCCGTCGAAGCAATTCTTTCGGTCCTCGCGATCCGCGATCAAGTCGCGCCGCCGACCATCAATCTCGAGCATCCGGATGCCGGCTGCGATCTCGATTACGTGCCGAACACCGCGCGTCAGCTGATCATCGACGCAGTACTCTCGAATTCATTTGGCTTTGGCGGCACCAACGGGACGCTTGTCTTCCGCCGCTTCAACGGCTAACTGCCGATGACCGCACGCAGCGCGCGCGGTGTGCCACTGGTTCTCGAGGTTGCCGTGCCGCGAGCCGTATTACGAACTTTGGCGGCACGCTGCCCCGAACGCTTTCCCGTACTCCTCGAAAGTGTCGCAGCGGGTGCGCTCGGGCGCTTCAGCATACTGTTCGGTGCACCAAGTGGTGCCATCTGGCGCGAGCCATCAGGCAGGACCTATCGCGACGGTCATGTGCAATCGACGTCGAGCTTCCTGGCAACCCTCGAGCATGCCGCTACGGCGACCGCACAGACAGACAGTGCAGTTTTGGCGGACGGTACCTGTTTGCCCTTTTGCGGCGGCTGGTTCGTCGTGCTGGGCTATGAAGTCGCGGGGGAGATCGAATCACGACTGACACTTCCGAGCACCAATCTACCCTTCGATGCGCTGGCGTTGCGCGTATCGACCGCGCTGATCTTCGATCACTCGAGCGATCGTCTGTATGCGGTCGCAGAGCCGGGTTCGGAAGAGGCGATAAACGTGCTGATCGAGCAAACGCAGTCGCACGCAGCGCAGCCCGCAACGAATCGCGCGACGACGAACCGTCGCTATGTCGGCGCCATCGAAGAAGAGGATCCGGCCCTATTTCTTGATCGTGTCGCGCGCGTGCAGGCGTACATCGCGGCTGGCGACGTCTATCAGGCCAATCTCTCGCGAGCCTGGCACGCGGCGCAGCTGCCAACGGCGACACCCACCGCGCTTTACGAGCAGCTCTGCGCGACCAACCCGGCGCCGTTTGCGGCTTTGCTGCAATGGCGTGACGTGGCGATCGTGTCGTCTTCTCCTGAGCGCTTGCTCGAGATTCACGGCCGCGAAGTCAGTACGCGGCCCATCGCTGGCACGCG
>JAGRJB010000603.1 GCA_020442965.1 Pseudomonadales bacterium | reverse complement strand
GCGCGACGACGAGTACGGTCCGGCTGCAACGACGCTAATTGCCCGGTCTGATGAGCACAACTGCGGCCCGTTCCCGGGCTTCCAGACACGCCCACTGGCGGGTCTGCCCGCGGGCTTCACGCTTGAGCAGTCGCGCCGCCTATTCTGTGGCGAACTAAGTGCGCCGAGTGGTCCTGTTGGCATCAACACCACCACGCCGGCGGCCACGGTGGCGGCGGGCCTGCTGCCATTTACCAAGCACAAGACCGAACTCGAACACGAACTCGGTGCCCTGACAGCGGACTGGTCGTTTGGTGGCGGTTACACGTTGACGGCGGTTGCGAGCACCCAGGATCAAAAGGTCGAGGGACTGCGGGACTTCGAGCTGGCACCGGAAGATCGCTATCAATTCTTTTACGTGAATGACCAGTCGCAGGACACTTACGAGTTACGCCTGACTTCGCCGGCCGATCAGCGTCTGTCGTGGATGCTCGGCATCGCACGGCTGGAGAACACCTACGAGGTGGTCGGCGGATTTATCGACGGAGCGCTGTTCGGTGCCGGTGCCGGCGGTCCAACTGCTGCCGCGCTCCTGCCAATCCGCAGCTCGTCCGAAACAGATTCCGTCTTCGCCAGTATTGGCTTCAATTTCACTAATGCATTCAATGTCAGCGTCGAGGCGCGGCGCCAGAAGGACACACAAGTTAGCGGCGTCGGATCGCCAACGGAATTCTCAGTCGAGACCACTGCGACTCTGCCCCGTGTACTCGCCAAGTATGTGCTGAACGACGAGACGAACGTCTTTGTAAACTACGCCAAAGGGAACCAACCGACACAGGGCTACGCGACCTTCTTCCAGTTGACTCCAGCGCAGCAGACCATCGCACTGGCAAACGGCATCACGCCGGTCGCGCCAGAGGCCGAGGTCGAGAACTACGAACTCGGAATCAAGCATCGAGCAGCCGACGGCGGCTGGTACGTGAACGCGTCGATCTATTACCTCGAGTGGGTCGGTCGCCAGGGGCTGCGTACAATCCAGGTTGACCTCAACGGCGACGGCATCATCCAGCCGGGCTCCGCTCCCGCTGGCGAGACCTTCAACGTCGTGCCTTTCGCCGCCGGCGACAGCAACACCAAGGGCATCGAGGTCGACGGTGCATACAAGATCGGCGATCGCTGGACCGTGGGCGGAAGTGCCGCGTACGCCGACACCACGATCACCAAGGCGCTCAACGAGGCCGTGCCATTGCGCTTTTATGGGCGTACCGATTCCGCAGGATTCAAATTTCCGCTGGTGCCCGAGCTGAGCGCGGCTGCATTTGGCCAATACGAGGCGCCGCTGACAGGTGATCGCAGCTGGTTCGTGCGTAACGACGTGACCTACATCGGCAAGCGTTACGACAGCATCTTGAATGTCGCCTATGTTCCCGGGCAATTGCGCGACAACTTGCGCGCGGGGCTGCGCTCTGATTCATGGGAAGTGACCGCATTCATCGAAAACCTGTTCGACGACGACACGCTCGAAGCCTCGCGCTATCAGAGCGACAGTGCGACCGATCCGTTCTTCTTCCAGCTCGCCTCGTCGGAGGCGGTGCTACCTAACAAGCGGCACTTCGGCGTCACGGCTACGTTCAGGTTCTGAGCAAGCCCAACGCTCGTGACGATCGATCGTCCTGCGGGCGAGGGCACTGAATGACTCGCACCACAGGTATGGTCTGCTCTGTGGCGCTATGGTGCGTAGCGCAGGCCCCACTCGCCGGTCCGGCCGTGGGCAACGGGCTCGCTCATATTCAGGTGTACTCAGCGGACGGCCTGCCCCTGAATGTCGTCGAGAGCGGTAACCCTAGCGGCGAACCACTATTGCTGCTGCATGGGTTCTCGCAAAGCTATCTCAGCTGGCTGAAGCAACTGGATGATCCGAGACTGCAGACTCGATTCCGCATCGTGGCAATGGATCTGCGCGGACACGGTGGGTCTGGCAAACCTTGGGCAAGCGAGTCGTATGCCGGCCATAAGGTGTGGGCAGACGATATCCAGGCGGTAATCCAGCAGCTCAAGCTCGAACGCCCGTGGATTGTCGGCTGGTCCTTCGGCGGCTATGTCGCGATGGACTTCGTGCGGGAGTATGGCGAAGCCGCAACGCGCGGCGTCTTGCTGGTCGGTAGCCATGGCGGGCTGCTGCCCCGCCCGGCGGGCGAACCGGCAGCGTTAGTTGGCGATCTGCAGAAGAGCATCGACGCCTCGTTGCAGTTCATGAACTTCATGGCTGCGAAGCCACTACCAGATGAGGTCATCGCGCGCGGCCGCTACGCCTACGTGATGATGCCTGACTACGCTCGTCGCGCCATGAAGGCAAAGCGACTCGACAACACTGACCTCATCGACAAGCTCACTCTACCGATGCGGTTCATACTGGGTGCAGCGGACCCAAGCGTGCCGCTCGCACAGGTTCGCGAGCGATTAGCCAGCAAGCCTTCGATCGATCTGCGTGTCTATGACGGCGTGGGTCACTCCGCGTTTATCGAAGCACCAGATAGATTCAACCAGGACCTGATCCAGTTCACCGAGTTGGCCGGCGATGTGGGTAGCATCAAGGTACCCGCGGCAGTGCGTCGCTATCTTCGCGCAGTCAACGACGGCGACGTTGAGGGCGCCGTCGCGGCGTTTGCGTCGGACGGCAAGATGCATCTGCAGCGCGGCGAGATCGCGCGAGGTCACGCTGCGATACGCGAGATCGAGCGGTTTCACGAGATCGCGCGGCCCGACCTTGCGCCGCAGAACCTCCAGGTTCGCCAGGTTGGCAAGACTATTGTCGTCGGGTACTCGCGCAGCTTCGAGCGCAGCGCGGTATTCGCTGCAATGGGATTGCCCAGAGTTGCCACTGAGGCTGAGGAGTCCGCGTTCGTCGTCGAAAACGACCGGTTGTTGCTGGCGCGCCAGCCCGCATTTA
>JAGRJB010000602.1 GCA_020442965.1 Pseudomonadales bacterium | reverse complement strand
TGGGCGAGCCGGCCGGCTCGCCCAGCGCGTTTCTCAGCATCCAACTGATTGACGAGATCGACGACGCTGTAGAACCGTGCCCGCTTGCCCTGGTGGATGGCACGGCGAGCTAACGCGATGGCCAGATGGGTCTTGCCCGTGCCCGTGCCGCCGACCAGCACGATGTGTTGCGCGCATTGTCGAGGTAAGTTCCGGCGTACAGTTGGCGGATCGCCGTTTCGTTCACCATGGAGGCGCGGAAGTCGAAGCTGTCGATGTCCTTTAGCACCGGGAAGCGTGCCAGGCGCATCTGGTACTGGAACGATCGTGCCTGGCGATCCGATTGCTCGGCATCGAGCAGCTGATCGAGCCAGCCAGTGGGGGCAATTTTCTTCTGACTCAGCGCGGTGAGGCTCTCGGGCAAGGCGCTGGCCATTCCGCGCAGTCGCAGCGCATTCATTTTCTCGATCAGTTGAGGTTGCATGGAGTCTCCTGGGGGTTGCCTTTCGGATCGTGAGGGGGTTTTCGCAGTCGGTCGTAGCGCGCGCAGTCCGCTCTCGGTTCGTCTCGCAAGACCAGTCCCTCCGGGACCTGGATCACGGGCGGCTTCGGTCGCTGCGCCGCCCGATGCAGGCGATTGATGACATGTTCGCTGCTAACAACATGATCATCGAGCGCATCGGCGCAGCTCCTGGCCACGGCATCGAGTCCGTACAGCGCCACCATCGTCAGGATCTCGACGAACTGCCGATCGCCATCGGTGTGGCGCGCCAGTTTCTCGCGCAACCGCGTCATCGCGGTCGGCAGATTCCAGTCCTTGAACGGCGCGCCGTTTCTGAGTGCACCAGGTTTGTGCTCGAGCGCAGGCACGTAGTGCCAGGGGTTATAGATCGTAAAATACCGGGCAAATTGCCGGGCGTGCTCGCCGATGACTTTGCCATCGGCGACGATCACGATCCGCGTCGCATTGGCGCGCAAGCCCACGGTCCGGCCCGCATAGCGGCACTCGACGCTGTACCGATTGCGCTCAAAGGACACCAGCGCTGTCGTGGAGACGCGGCAGACGCGCTCATGGAACCCATCGAACGGCGCC
>JAGRJB010000601.1 GCA_020442965.1 Pseudomonadales bacterium | reverse complement strand
GTGGTTTCAGTGTCGAGAACGATCTGGCGCATAGCGCGGATTCTACCTGACCGCGACGCTCCGTCCGGCGCTGTTCACTAACTCGTCGATTGCGCGGTTCGCGAGCGCGTCGGCACGTTCGTTCCCTGGTACGCCCGAGTGCCCCTTGACCCAATGCCACTCGATCTCATGCGCGCCAGTGGCGGCGTCAAGCCGCTCCCAAAGATCCTGATTCTTGACTGGTTTGCGATCAGCCGTACGCCAGCCGCGCGCCTTCCACTGTACGAGCCATTGGGTGATGCCCAGGCGTACGTATTGCGAGTCCGAATACACGCGCACTTGCGCGGCACGGGTCAGCGCCTCGAGCGCGCGAATCACCGCGGTAAGCTCCATGCGATTGTTGGTCGTATCCCGTTCGGCGCCGTACAGCTCCTTCTCGCGCCCTCCGGCCAGCAAGACAGCGCCCCAGCCACCGGGACCCGGATTGCCGCGACAGGCACCATCCGTGTAGATATCGACCTGCGTAGCCAAGCGCGGCCGTCAACCCGCTTCCGGGCGATTGCGCGTCGTCGGTTTCACGAGACCGCCGATCACCTGCGGACGTTCACGGAAGCGTGGCCTGATGGGCATCAGCGTGTACACCCGCTTACGTGCTTTCAGCAAATACGCGCCCGCTGGCCACAGTCGTAACCAACCGCGTTTCAGCAACGAAGAGCCGCCGCTCAGCGTCTTCTCCGGCTGCCCCCAGGGTGGTGCGAACAGGTAGCGCTTGACGGTCACCACGTCATAGCCCAATAACTCCAGCCAGTCGCGCACCCGACGATCCGACAGTGACCGACGAGCCGTCGGCGGAAATCCGCGCCGCACCGCTCGCCCCCGCATGCCCCACAGGCCCCATGGCCGGAAGCCGAGAACTAACAACTGTCCCTCACCCGCCAGCACGCGGTCCGCCTCGCGCACAACCGCATACGGATCGGTTTCGAATTCGAGCGTATGGGGTAGCAAGACCGCGTCCACCGACGCGTTGGCGATCGGCAACTGCGAGAGCCGGGCGACTACATCGGGCGACTGCGCGCGAGAACTGTTCGCGATGACTGTCTTGCGCTGCGTGCGACACCCCGCCAGCAACCCACGAACTGCGCCCCAGACGCCCATTTGCAGGAGCTCCCAACCGAATACATCGTCGAGCGCCTCACTCAGCAAATCGGATTCGGCGAGCAGCACCGCGCTACCGAGCGGGCCGGCAAGCCAGGAGTCGAGCGGTGGCGTGGGGGCAGTCATGATCTTAAGTTACTCGAGCACGTGAATTACATCACACCAAAAGCTAGATATTTTGTGAACTTACAGATTAAATACGTGGCCACACCTAGCCCCCTGGGGGTGCTCTTTGCGATCCAATCAATACTGGGCGCTCGCGCGAACGCTTGGGACCCTGGCCGTTGCGGCTCTGATTTCTGCGTGTGCCAGCGTCGACTCCCGTAATGAGACCTCGGGCGGCTATGCCGAGCCTATCGGCGTTGTTCTGCCGGACGAGCCGACCACGCCCGATCTGACTGCCGCAGCGAAACCTTCTGGCGACGCGGCAGACCCGTCAAACCTCAAGGACAACGCGGCGGCAACGGTCGCGGGCCTCACGCCCGAGCAATACCCCGATCTGCTGGATCGGATGCGCGCCGGCTTTCAATTTGCCGATGTGAACAATCGCGCGGTCGAGCAGCAACTGGCCTATTACGCGAACAATCCGGCCTACCTCGAGCGTACGTTCGGTCGCGCCGAACTCTATATCCACCACATCGTGCAGGAGCTCGAGGCGCGCGGCATGCCGCTCGAGCTTGCACTACTTCCGGTCGTCGAGAGCGCGTTCGAGCCCTATGCCATGTCCGGGGCTCGCGCCTACGGCCTCTGGCAGTTCATCCCCGGCACAGGCCAGCGATTCGGCCTCAATCAGAACTGGTGGTACGAGGGTCGGCGCGATGTCATCGCCTCGACGCGCGCGGCACTCGACTACCTCCAGTACATGCACGATGAGTTCTTCGACGATTGGCTGCTCGCGATCGCGGGCTACAACTGTGGCGAGGGTTGCGTACAACGCGCCGTGAAAAACAATCGCGCGGCGGGCAAACCGGTCGACTTCTGGCATCTCAAGCTACCCGCCGAAACACGAGCCTACGTGCCGAAGTTGCTCGCGATGGCGCGGCTTGTGCGGGATCCCGAGTTATACGGTATCGCGTTCAGCTCGATCCCGAATGAGCCTTACTTTGCGCGTGTCGATACCGGTGGCCAAGTCGATATGAAGGTCGCTGCCGAACTTGCCGGTATCACGCCAGAAGAACTTTACGAACTGAATCCTGGCTTTCATCGCTTTGCAACACCACCCGCCGGTCCTCACTACCTGCTCGTGCCGCGCGATGCGGCCGACGCACTGCGCCAAGGGCTCGCGCAACTGACGCCGGACGAACGACTCGCCGTCGTGCTGCATACGGTGAAGCCCGGCGAGTCGGTGGCGAGCGTCGCCGCGCATTACAAGACCCAGGTCACGGTCGTGCGCGACCTGAACGGGATCGGTAACGGGCCGCTGGTCGTCGGCAGCATCCTGCGAGTCCCCTCAGGCGTTGCAACCTTGCCCGCGAAGGTCATGCGCGCCGCGGCGCGAGTGGACGGCCCGGCCTCCCGAGGTCGCGGCACCCGACGGCCGGTCGTGCACGTTGTGCGGCGCGGCGATTCCTTGTGGCGCATTGCGCGCCGCAACGGTACGGACGTGCGCACGCTGGCACGTTTGAACGGCATCGGCCCCGGCTCAACGCTGCGTGCGGGCCAGAAACTGATCGTCAATTCGCGCGGCACAACGGCACCATCGAGCACCCCGGCCAGCGCCCGGAAGAACCTGCCCGCGACTCAGAGCAGCTCGCGCGAGGTGACGTACAGTGTGCGCAAGGGCGACTCGCTGTGGGGAATTGCCCGCATGTTCAATGTCGCGGTCAGTGATCTCGTCGGTTGGAATGGCATCTCGAGCCGCACGAAACTGATGCCCGGACAACGCCTCACGGTTCAGGTCAAACGCCGCTGATCGCGGGCGCGGCACGCGCTAGTATTGCCGGGCCGCCACAGCAGGGGAATTGATATGGGGTTTCTGACTGGCAAGCGCGCCTTCGTCGTGGGCGTCGCCACTGAACGTTCAATCGCCTGGGGCATCGCCCAGGCGC
>JAGRJB010000024.1 GCA_020442965.1 Pseudomonadales bacterium | reverse complement strand
ACTGGGCTGATTCGGCCGTGATGATTCGCTGCCGATTCAAGGTGCGGCCACTCGACCAGTGGAGCGTGCGGCGGGAATTTCTCAAACGGTTGAAAGATGATTTCGACGCGGCCGGTATCGAAATCCCGTTCCCGCACGTCACCGTATACGCGGGAGTGGCACGTGACGGCACAGCGCCAGCTTTTCCGGTGAAGCGATCGAAAGACTCGGCTTAGCCGAGTGCTCGCCGTTCGCCCTATTTCTTCGTGGTCGCGGCAACGCGGGGTAGTTGCAGCAGGAAAGTGACGCCCTCCGCGCCTGTTACGGATGCCTTGACGGCCGGCTGAGCCGCGCTCGCGTCCCCCAGAAACCAGCGCGCGCGCACCAGACCATCGGCGTCAGTTTTGACCTGCGACGGTTCTACCCGACCCGATTTATCCGCCGCGGTCAGATCGACCACGACGTCCGGCACCGGATTGCCAAACTCGTCGCTCGCGGCCAGAACCACTTCGAGGCCCTGGTCGTCGGCAGTCACTGCGCCATCGGTTGGGATTTTGACCGGAGTGATTTTGGCAGGCGGCGCCGGTCGCACGAGCAATTCGATGGGTACGCCCAGAGTCGCGTCTGCGTCGGCACGCACCAGGGGCTCCAACGAACCGGCGCGCGTCAGCGTAGTTAGCGGGAACCGTGCCAGACCCGCATCATCGGACGTGGCCTGAATGCGCGTCGGCTCGTCGGCGGGTAGCTCGAGCGTGAGCGGTACCGCGCCGACCGGATTGCCGAACGCATCGCTCACCCGAACGACCACTGGATCCGCAAACGCGACCCCTGCAATGGTCGTCTGCGCACCACCGCTGACCGTATCCAGGCGCTGCGGCGCTGCGGCACTAACCAGCACCGGAACACGGCGCTCACGCCGCCCACTGGTCGCGACGATGATGCCACGACCGACTCGACCCACTGCGCTCACCACGCCCTGGTCGGTAACCCGAAGCATTTCGGGGTTGGCTGACGTAAACCGCACCGGGGCACCGCCGATCGGCTGGCCTCGCGTATCATTGACCTGTGCCTGAAGCGCGCCCGTACTTCCCGCCTCGAGCTGCAATTGTTGCGGTTCGACCAGGACCTCGTAAGCTTCGGGCTGTTCGTTGGCCGCCGGGGCGCTCGTACGCGAGCAGCCCACCAGGAACACCAGCAGCAACGCAGCGATGGCGGAGCAGTTTGATCGGGGGAATTCGTGATGCATCGTAGTGGCTGGGTCTCAGTTTGGACGCTGTGCGCGCTGCTGACAGCAAACAGCGCAGCGGCGCTATCATCGCCCAGTTCAGGCGGACCCGACAATGCGAATCCGGAGGCGAGCGCTCAAAGCGCCTCGCGAGCGCCTGTCAGGTTCCGCGATCGGACGCTTTTCGAGATCACAACGCCCATCGGCGCGCTTGACCCGCTGGCGCGTTCGGCCGCCATCGAGAATCGCTTGTTGGAGATCTCAGCCGGCAACGCATCGGTACTCGAGCAACTTCGGGTGGTTGAACGCGATGGTTACTCCGAGTTGCGCGGCGGAGACGTCCTGATCAGGGCCGTGACCGATGCAGACGCCGCGGGGACGGGGCGCACCCGACGCCAGCTCGCCGCCGATTACAAGCTGTTGGTGTACCAGGCGCTGGCGGTCGAATTCCGCGATCGCAGCGCGGCCAACGTGGTGCGCAGCTCTTTGTACTCGCTCGGCGCCACACTCGTGTTCATCCTGCTGCTGATAGGACTAACGCGGCTGTATCGCTGGTCGCGTCGTCGGATCAATCAAGCGGCGCAAGCCTGGACCTGGGAGAGCGGGCTCGCGCGTATGCGTATCCTCACGCCCGCCGCGGTTTCGAGCGCAAGTCGTTCGATCGCAGCGACGCTGGCCTGGCTCATCGGCCTGGCGCTGATCTACTTCTACCTCGAATACGTGCTGTCGTTATTCCCCTGGACGCGTGGCATCGCCGAGCGGATGGTCACCTCGTCGCGAGCCGCTGTCGTGCACGTCGGCTCGGGCTTGTTCAATTACCTACCGAATCTGTTGAACGTCGCCGTCATTGTCCTGGTGGCACGATTTCTGCTCAAGGCGTTGCGTGCGGTTTTCATGCAGCTGCGAACGGAACGAATATCGTTACGCGGCTTCTATCCGGAATGGTCGATGCCCACCTATTCCCTGGTGCGCTTCCTGGTCATCGCCATCGCAGCGGTCATGGTTTTCCCATACATGCCAGGCTCCGGCTCCGAGGGTTTTCGCGGTGTTTCCGTGTTCGTTGGCTTGTTAGTGTCGCTAGGCGCCGCTTCAGCAATTGCGAACGTCATTGCGGGTGTAGTCATTACCTATATGCGCCCATTCAAAGCCGGCGATCTCGTGAAGATCGCCGATGCGGTCGGTGACGTCACCGGCAAAGATCTGTTCGTCGTGCGGCTGCGCACGATCAAGAACGTGGATATCACCATTCCCAACTCGCTCGTACTGGCCAATCACATCATCAACTACAGCTCCAGCGCGACCACACACGGACTAGTTCTGCACACGACCGTGACCATTGGTTACGATGTGCCGTGGAAAAAGGTGCAGGACTTGTTGATCGCCGCTGCTCAGAAGGTCGAGGGCATACAGGCGGAACCGGCGCCATTTGTCCTGCAGACGAGCCTCGACGATTTCTACGTCTCTTATGAGCTCAACGCGTATACCGACCAACCGCAGACGATGGCGCGTCTGTATTCCGCGTTGCACGCGGAAATCCAGACCGCGTTCAGCGCGGCGGGCGTCGAAATCATGTCACCGCATTACAGCGCGGTACGCGACGGCAGTCGCATGGCCGTACCGGATGAGCACCTTCCCAAGGACTACCGGGCTCCGGGTTTCTCGGTGCTGTCGCAGATCTTGCGCCCCAAGAGTGACGGCTGACTATTTAACCGCTGGCGAGGCAGCGGGTGGCGCCGGCAATGCTCGATAGCTGGTTCGAACTCTCGGCGCCGCAACCACCTGTACATCGACATCCACCGGTTGCGCGCCCTGTCCCACGCTCGCGAGGGTGGCGATCCCCCGCGCGTCAGTCCTAATTGTCTGAGGCGCGCTGTTCTGCTGTCGGAATCGGAACACGACCTCGCAGCGTGGCACAGGATTGCCAAAGTTGTCAGTGACCACGACCGCCAAAGCACCAGCCGCGAGCGGCGGCTGAGCAGCCGCAGCGGCTTCAGCGCCGAGGCGGCGTAGTCGGGCCGGCTTGCCCGGAACGACTACCACCGGCACGCGGGCTGTCGCTGTGCCACTCTCGACCACGACGGTGCCTGTGCCAACCGGGCCGCGCGAGCGCACACGCCCGCGAATGCTGAGATCGAGCAGCTCCGTTTGTTCGGTTGCAAATGCCAGTTTCGCCCCACCGACCGGCTCGCCGTTGGCATCGTTCAGCTGCGCCGACAGCTGCCGCGATGTACCCGCTACCAGCTCGACCTCGGCCGGAAAGACGAGCACTTCGCGCACGACCTTGACCGGCAAAGGCGGGATGGAATCCGACTGCGAACAGGCGACGATCGCCAGCGCTGCCAACGCCATGGCGATGGCCCTCAATGCTAATGGCAGCCGAACCATGCAATCGTCCGCAGCGACATACCGGGGGGCGATTGCGAGGCTCACGTTGGCATTCCTGACGAATCACTACTGGCCGATAATCGGGCCGCCGGTTATCACAATTTCAACGCGCCGATTCGCGGCGCGACCGGCCGCCGTGACATTGTCGGCCACCGGGCGATCAGGACCCAGACCTGCAACGTCGATGGTTGACGCGGCAACGCCCTGCCCGATCAGGTAATCACGCACGCTCATGGCGCGCTGCAGCGATAGCGTTTGGTTCAAGGCGTAGCTGCCGGTCGTGTCCGTGTGGCCTTCGACCTGAAACCGCATCGAAGGATAGATTCCCACGATACCGGCGAAGCGTGCCAGAGCCTCGCGTGCGCTGGTGTTCAAGGTTGCCGCACCCGTCGCAAACTGCACGCCTGCAATCTGCGCCACCACCCCACGATCCGTTTCCCGCGTCGGTAACACGCGATTCAGTCGCTCAACCAGATCGGCGCGTGCCTGGCGCGCCGCTGCCGTCGCCGCTTGCGACGCAGCTGCATCGGCTTGTCGGCGACTCTCCTCGAGAGCGATCGCAGCCTGGCGGCGAGCCTCCGCCTCGGCGTCCTCGCGAGCAGCCGTCGCGGCAGCCTCGCGGCGTGCGTCAGCGTCAGCGGCGGTTGCATTCCTGACCGCGCGACCACGGGCGTCCTCGGCCATCTGCACGGCATCGCGAGCCAATCGCGGTGCCGCCTTCCTCTCGCTGTACTTCCTGCTCTTCTGCGCCGTCTCGGCCGCCGCCAGCAATTCGCTGGCCTTGGTGAACTCGGCGCCTGCAAATTCCTGAGCTTTCGAGGCACGTGCGATGTCCACCGCATAACGAGCCTGCATCAAATCGATCGGCTCGCGTGAACGCTTGTCGATCGAGCGCTTCTCGAGACCCGCATAGTCCATGCGCGTGGTCAACCCAGCGATCTTCACCGGATCACCCTTGATACGTTTGCCCAGATTGCGCAGCACAACGGCCTTGCTCGGAGCCGTTACCGCGAAATACGGTTCCGCTGTCACGATCAGCGCAAACGCCGAGAGCGAAGTCGACGTATCGAGCCGACCGCGACCATTGCTGAGTTCGAGCGAACCTAAGTTGTTGGCACGACCGTCGACGGTCACCGCCCACAGAACGTAGGTTGTATAGGGGCCAAGATCCCACGGATTCGGCAACTTGCGCACGATCACCGCAACCCGTGACTTGCCGTCCTGAAACTCCACCTCGCCAGTCCCCTCGGCCGCCAGCGCGATGGCCGTACCGCGGAATTCGAGCTTGGACTCGGGACCCTCGCGGTAGCTGAAACCTTCGAGCTGACCAGCCACGTCCGCGCTAACGACTCCGACATCACGCTCAACCTGCTGCGCAGTTGCGTGAAATGCCACGCTCAGCAGCACGGCACCCGCCAGCAACACAACTTGTCGGTACATAAATTTGTCCTTCCCTCTAAAACGCATTGTTAAGTCATGACAGTGTCTCACCGTCCTATTATCCCGTATAATGAAATTAAATGCGTAATCAATTCGATTACATCGAATCACAATGGATTTAGGCCTCGCACGCACATTTCTGGCCATCGTCGAAGGCGGGAACTTCGCCTCCGCCAGTCGTCGCCTCAACGTCACGCAGTCGACCGTCAGTGCCCGCATCCGGAGCCTGGAGTCGCTGCTCGGCAAGACACTGTTCTTGCGCAACAACACCACGTGCGATCTGACCGCCGCAGGCCGCCAATTCTACCGCTATGCCCGCTCGCTCCTGCGTTTATGGGAAGAGGGACGCCATCAGATCGCGGTGCCAGAACGCTTTGATGAACGCCTGGCCATCGCGGGCCAGTACAGTCTCTGGGATGGGTTCTTGTACGACTGGTTGCCACGCTGCCAGACCCTGCTCGGCAACACCGCGTTTCGCCTGAGCGCGGGCATGCCGAACCGACTGATGGGCGAATTGCTCGAAGGCGTACATGACCTGATCGTGATCCATACTGCCGAATTGCGTGCCGGACTCGTCGTGCACGAACTATTCACCGACGAACTCATTCTCGTGACCGCCGATCCCGCCGGCGAATTCCGCTCGCGCTATATTTTTATCGATTGGGGCGATACGTATCGCGCCGCGCATGCCGACGCGTTCGAGGATATTCACAGCCCGGGGCTGAGCGTGGAAATGGGCCCGCTCAGCGCGCGGCTGCTCGCCGACCGGCGCGCGGCTGGTTATATGCCGGCACGCTTGGTACGCAGCCAACTCGCAAACGGCGAGTTGACCCGCGTCCCCGATACGCCGACGTTCCCGTTCCCCGCATTCGTCGTCTATCAGAGGGAGACAGCGTCTCGGCCGGTGATCCAGCAAGCTGTTAGGCTATTGCGTACGGTCGCAGCGAACGTGACGGAGGCTCACGGTACGTAGCGGGACTGCACCGAGCCAGTCGCGTCGCCGATCTTGAGATCAAGTTGTGGTACGTTGACAACCTCGAACGTTGCCGACGCCAACCGGATCCGATCCTGCGACTCATCAACCGCAGTGAGGAAGCGACGAAACAATTTGTCCTTGGTGACGCGCCGCTGTCGATAGTCGACCACGTATCGGGCCGTTAGCTCGATCCAGTTGTCGTTGGCAATCATCGTGACCAGCGGCTTGATTCGCGCATCTTCCAGCGCATAGCGCTCACGCGCACGAGCCCATGCCGATTCGCTGCGCCGCGCGAAATCGCCACAGACATCCTCCAGAACCCCCTCCAGCACGGTCGTTGCGTACTGCCAGTCGGATCCATAGCGAATCGGCAATTTGATCTCGTCCCACAGAAACGGATAGTCCGCCGAGTAATTGAAAACCGGCTCCTTGAAGACAAAGCTGTTAGCGACCCGCACGATCCGGCCATTGTACAGATCGCCCTCAACCCACTGCCCGACCTCCATCAGCGTGGTCCGCAGTACCCCTATGTCGATCACGTCGCCCTTGATGCCGCCCAGCTGCACGCGGTCCCCGGTCGAGTAGAACCGGCCGAACGCCACGGCCACCCAACCGGCGACGCTCGCGATGACCTCCTGCAAGGCGAACGCGATGCCGGCACCGGCCACGCCGAGCGCAACCGTGAGCCCCGCCAGCCGATCGCTGTACGCGCTCAGCAGCACCAGCGCCGCCGCCACGAAGCCAGCGAAGCTGATGAACTTGCGAACGCGGTAAGCCGTTGCACCGCTCTCCAGACGACGAGAGACGCCACGCTGCAGCAGCCGCGCAATCACCGCGATCACCACGATGATGATCGCCGCCGTACCGAGCCGAACGAGCCATGGCTCGCCGACTATTTTCTCGAGTGCGTTCAATCAGGAGGCGGCAACAAAATATCCGTATCCGCCGTCGAGTCATTGACGGCTCGCCTGCGGCCACGCCAGCGCACCAGCGCGATCCACAGCGCCGCCCATAGTGCCCCGATGGCCGCACTGGCGAACACAATTCCTACCAAGGGCAAATCGACGTACCAGACGAGAATCCGCACCTGCATCCTCTGCAGATTCTGCAAGGCAAAGATCGTCAGCACGATGCCGATCGCAAGACCCGCGTAGAACCTGGCTCTTTGCACTGACTACCCCTGGCAGGCCGTACTGCTACTGTTTAGCGCGGAGATTGTCGCTGGCGAACGCCCAGTTGAGACGCTGGTCGATAACCGCATCAAGATAGGCCTTGCGACGATTCTGGTGATCGAGATAGTACGCATGCTCCCACACATCGATCGTCAGCAGGCAGCGCTCGCCGCGCGCCGCTGGACTATCGGCATTGGCGGTGGTCTTGATCTGCAAGGCCTTGCCGTCGGTGGTTAGCCACGCCCAGCCACTGCCGAACTGCTTGATGCCCGCCGCAGCGAACTCGCTGGCGAACTTCTCGTAGTCGCCAAAGTCCTTCTTGATCATGTCCGCCAGTGGTCCGCTCGGACGTTGCTTTGCGCTGGCGAGACTGTTCCACTGAAAATCGTGATTCCAGACCTGCGACGCCGCGTTGAATAGCGCCTGATCCGCCGCCTTACCCGCCACAGCACGCACAATTTCGATCACGCTCTTGCCGGCCAGGTCAGCGCGGCCTTCGACCAGCTTGTTAGCGGTGTCGACATAGGCCTTGTGGTGTTGGCCGTGGTGAAACTCGAGCGTACGCGCCGAGATGACCGGCGCAAGCGCGTCGGGGGCCCAGGGCAATTGCGGCAATTTGAAGGTCACGGCGGCGCCGGCACCCTTTTGATCTGACTGACTCATCGAACGACTCTCCTTCGCAAACCTTACTGGCAAATCCTGTCAACAAATCCACGCTCGGCAAACACCGACCGGGTGAATTCTGCGCGGACGATGTCCGTACAGTCTAGTACTCAGTGGCCGCCGCAGCACGACTCCGTGCGCTCAGCTTTGCCCGTTCGCGTCCGCCATGTCAGGCGACACGTCTGGCACGTGGGCGTTGACTGACACGCGCCTCCATCACCAAATCCGGCCCGCGCAGTTCCACGACGTTGCCGGAGTAGACCGACACGTCGGCGCGTCGCCGCTGCCGACGCTCGTCCGGCAGCAGCTGCTCGAACTCCCGCCGACGGCCCAAGGTCACCGCGATCACGCGACGCGCAGCGATCCCGCGCCCGACGATCGCTCGCGCAACCGCCCGTGCACGCTTCAGACCCAGCGCCCGATTGCCGGCGTCAGCGCCACGGCCAAGCGTGTGCCCGCGGATGACCAAAATAGCATCCGGGTTCCTGCGCAGACGCGTCACCAGCGGCCCGACCTTCGACTCTTCGGACGGGGCCAACGTCGCACTGCCCTCGGCAAACAGGAATACCATTGATGCACGCTTCACCAGCGGTGCACCGCTCTGGGCCCGCTTGGCGGCTCGCTTCGGTTTACCAGGGTTCTTGACGCTGCTGACCGTTGACTTTTCTTTGGTTGCCATGAAGTTACGCCCGCGCCTCGCACGCCACACGCCACACGCCGCGGTGCTGCGCTACGTCGAGCGGCGCCATCGTGGCAACTCCATTCCGAGGTGATCACAGAACGAAAATTACGCTGCAGGTCGACTCGCAAGGCACGTAACCGGGCTTGCTCGCAAGCGGCAAGTCTGCCCTCGCGAATGACGATCTTGGCTTCGATGGGTCGCTCCTCCATAACACGACGATGATAGCATTGCCAGCGGTATCTTTCAACCATCCGTACAAACTACTAACTAACTTGACACGACCTCAAACCGTAGCGCCGGGCTTGGCGCCCGATTTCACATGCGCGGGAGCCGGCGGGCCGTGAATTGCGGCAACATGGATGTCCTCGAACGCCGGTGGCGCACTACGTAGAATAAACGACGGCAACATCGTGTTGACCAGCGCGTAGATCACGAGCGCCCCGAAAATGGTCGAGGCAATCTGGAACTCTTCACGCAGAATCGAGGCGAGCACCAGCGTGAATACCAGGGTTGGCAACATGGGCACCGATACCCTGAGACCTGCGCGC
>JAGRJB010000600.1 GCA_020442965.1 Pseudomonadales bacterium | reverse complement strand
TGCGCGGCGACAAGCAGGACAACATGGTCGAATCGGCCGACTTCGTCGATTCGCATCTGCATATTCCGGTGTTCAGTCTCTACGGGGCGACGCGCCGGCCCACTGCCGAGATGATGGCGCACTTCGATATATTATTGATCGATCTGCAGGACCTCGGTTGCCGTATCTACACCTTCATCACCACTCTGTTGTATGTGTTGCAAGCGGCTGCACAGCATGGCAAATCAGTGTGGGTGCTCGATCGGCCGAACCCGGTCGGACGCCCGATCGAAGGGACACTGCTGCGATCGGGTTGGGAGAGTTTCGTCGGTGCCGGGCCGATGCCCATGCGCCATGGACTCACGCTAGGCGAGCTGGCGCACTGGTTCGTCAAGACTAACAAGCTGGATGTCGAGTATCGCGTCATCGCCATGCACCGCTGGCAACCGGGCCAGGCGCCGGGGCACGGCTGGCCGTTGGGTGAGCGCGCCTGGGTCAATCCGAGCCCTAACGCGGCCAATCTGTTCATGGCGCGCTGCTATGCCGGCACGGTCTTGCTCGAGGGGACAACGCTGTCGGAAGGTCGTGGCACCACCCGGCCGCTCGAGTTGTTTGGTGCGCCGGATCTCAACGCCTACGCGCTGCTCGGCGAGATGCAGCGTATCGCGCCGGATTGGTTGCGCGGCTGCCGACTGCGGCCTTGCTGGTTCGAGCCGACTTTCCATAAACACGTTGGCGAGCTTTGCGCCGGTATACAACTGCACGTCGAGGACAGCGCGTATCAGCACGAAGCGTTTCGACCCTGGCGTCTGCAGGCACTCGCCTTCAAGGCGCTGCGCAATCTCCGCCCGGACTACCCGCTGTGGCGAGATTTCGCGTATGAGTACGAACATGATCGGCTGGCCATCGATCTGATCAGCGGCGGCACTGAACTACGGCAATGGGTCGATGACCGTACCGCCGTCCCGCGGGATCTGGATCGCATAGCCACAGCAGATGAAGCGTCCTGGGCCGACGAGCGCGATCCGTTACTGCTGTATCGCTAGCATTTTCTGCCCCAATGGCCGCCGCGTGGAACAAAGACGGCGTTGTGCCGGTCCAATTGCGGTGACAAAAGGATTCTTGCCATGAAGCGTTGGTCGATATTCGCGCTCGGCGCAATCGCGGCGGGCCTTTGGTTCCTTGCGATGCAGGCGACTCAGTCCGCCGATCGTGTGGTCAAACCAGCGACGGCCAATCGAGCAACCGCCGTTTTTGCGGGTGGATGCTTCTGGTGTATGGAGAAGCCGTTCGACGCGCTCGTCGGCGTGTCGGACACGACTTCCGGCTACGCCGGCGGGCACCAGGCGAACCCCACCTACGAAGAAGTATCCTCGGGTACGACGGGCCATGCTGAATCGATTCAGATTACCTACGATCCGGCGCAAGTGAGCTACCAACAATTGCTCGAGGTCTTCTGGCGCAACGTCGATCCGTTCGACGCTGCGGGGCAATTCTGCGATCGAGGCTCACAGTATCGCTCCGCCATTTTTGTGGCGAACACGACTGAACGACAAGCGGCGGAGGCTTCGAAGGCGGCTCTCGAGAAGCGCTTCGCCAGAAAGATCGCGACGCAAATCGTCGCTGCCACCACATTCTATCCAGCCGAGGACTATCACCAGAACTACT
>JAGRJB010000023.1 GCA_020442965.1 Pseudomonadales bacterium | reverse complement strand
AACTTTGGTAACGAGAGCAACTATGAGTACGGTATTCGCGAAGGGGGGCCGCGCGTTCTCGACCTGCTGGCGAAGTATCGCATGCGCGGCACGTTCACCGCAGCGGCCGCCGCACTCGAGCGCGCCCCGGCGTTGGCGCGGCGCATCGTGGCAGAGGGGCATGAGGTCTGCGCGCATGGTTTCAGATGGCAAGCACAGCTCGGTATGGGCGTGGACGTCGAGCGGGAATTCATCGCAGCGGCGGTGCGCAGCATCGAGAAATCCTGTGGTCGTCGACCGATGGGCTGGCTGTCGCGCTATCTGCACACCGGGCATACGCGCCAGTTGTTAGCCGAGGCGGGCTTCCTCTATCACATGGACGACTATAGTCGTGATGAACCGTGGGTCGATCGCAGCGTCGCACCTCACATGTTGGTTCTGCCTTATGCACTCGATTCGAACGACATGAAGCTGTGGTCGTCGCCTGCCCTGACGCCCGCTGCTTGGTTCGAGTACGCGAAGGACAGTTTCGATTGGTTATACGCCGAGGCGGCGCGGCGCGAGCGCCTGATGATGTCGCTGGGCGTGCATCTTCGGATCATCGGGCGACCGGGCCGGATCGGCGCGTATGAGAGCTTCCTGCGCTACGCGGCGTCGATGCGCGATGTGTGGATCGCCACGCGTCAGGAAATTGCCGCTTCGAGTGATTGCGCCAACCTCAAGAGCACGTAGTCGTTGCCGGCCTGGCCGATCAATTGCACGGAAGCCGGCGCGATTTTTGGATCGGCGTTGACGGGGACGACAACGGCGGGCCGACCCGTCGCGCTCGCGATCGAGGTGAAGGTGGCACTGTTAGTCGCCTGGGCGGCGCCGGACGGAAAGGCGGTGGTGGGCGTCGTGGGCGCCAAGAGGACGTCGATCTCAGTGAAGACTCGCTGAACGTTCGCAACGAATCGTGCCACACGCCATTCATAGCGCTGCATGTCGGTGCCGGTTTGGCTGCGGCCGAATTTCAGCAATTTTCGCAACGACGGTGAGAACGATTCCGGTGCGGTGCCAAGACGCCCGGCATGCGCTCGTGCCATTTCGATTTCGCACAGGGCGAAAATTGCGCGGTAGCTCTGTTGCAGCTGCCACGGTGCGACGTCAAAGTGTGAAAGCGTGTGTCCCGCGCGGCGCAAGGCGTTGATCGCCCGGTCGTAACCCTCGATCGTCGGCGCATCCGGCGCCAGGTCGTCGAACCCCGTGATGAAACCGATCCGTAGCGTATTCCCTGCGTTCCGCGCCCGGAACTTGAGCGGAAAGGAAACCCGGCATTCGCGATCCCAACCCACTAACGCATCGAGCAGCATGACAAGATCTCGCACCGAACGGGCCATCGGGCCGACATGATCGAAGCGCTGGTGCGTGGCGACGATGCCGCCGGTCGAGATCGCGCCAAAAGTGGGTTTGAGAGCGGTGAGACCACAGTACGAGGCTGGGATGCGAACAGAGCCGATGGTATCGGTGCCGATTGCGAGCGTGGTTAGATGGGCGGCGAGGGCGGCCGCCGACCCGGCGCTCGAGCCGCCGGTGGTCGCCGCCGGGACTCTGGGATTTGCGACCGTGCCGAAGTGTGGGTTGACGCCGGCGGCTCCGAGCGCGCCTTCGTCCAGGTTGGTCAGGCCTAACAAGATGGCGCCGGCCGTTCGCAATCTGCGGACGACGAATGCATCCGCCATGGCAGGCGCAGTGCGCAGGAACTCGAGACCGGCGTGCTGCGGCCAGCCGGCAACCGCGATATTGCCCTTGATAGCGATCGGGATTCCATCGAGCGGCCCGAGACCCGCGCCGTTGACTCGACGTGCGTCGGATTCCGCCGCGCTCAGCAGCGCCTGGTCCGCGAACACATGGGTGTAGGCACGCAGCTGCGGGTTGTCGCGATCGATGGCATCGAGCAACGAGCGGGTCAACTCGGTCGCGGCGAGATCGCCGCGCGCCAGCTGTGTGCCGATGGCGATCGCATCGAGCTCTAGCGTGCCCGTGTCAATCAATGTGGCGCTCGTCGAGCAGGCGTTTGGGCTTCTGCCGTGACTCGAGTTCGGTGAGCGCGGCCGTTTCGCCCTGGGCTACCAACCGGACCTTGATTTCGATGCCCACGCGGCGCGACAGCAGTGCCTGAAACCGCTCGGCGAGCACCGTGTCTCCAACCATCCCGCCGCGCACCTCGACGAGCACCACCATCTCATCCCGACCGCCGCTGTCGCGCGTGGTACGGCAAATGTACTCGCCAGCGAATTCGGGCATCTCGTTGAGGATGCCTGCGAGGGCGAGTGGATACACGTTGATGCCGCGCAACTTCACCATGTCGTCACTGCGACCGAGAACACCGGCAATCCGCGGCAGCGTCCAACCGAGTGACGATCGGCCGCTCAGCCACCGAGTGACGTCGTGTGTGTTGAAGCGGATGAGCGGGTAAATGTCGTCGCGATAGAGCGAGGTCACGGTCATATCGCCAGGCTGATTGTCGGTGATAGCGCTGCCCATTTCATCGATCAGCTCGAGATAGTGAGCATCTTCATACACATACAACCCGTCGTGGTCCGAGGCCTCCGACGCGATGGGGCCGGTGTCGGCGACGCCGTACCAGTCGAACATCTGTGCGCCGCCCCACGCGCGGGACAGTCGGTCGCGATTTTCGAGTCCGACGTGACCCGAGATGAGCCGGATGGGCAGATCACGACCCGGCTCGAAGCCGATGTCGCGGGCTGTCTCGGCGAGCTGGCGGATGTAGTCGACAAATCCGACCAATACCGTGACGCGCATGTCTCGCATCAGTTCGATCTGCGTGACTGAACGCGTCTCCTTGCCGGTTCCTGCTGAAAGGAACAAGCAGTTAGTATAGTGAATCGCGGCCTCGCGCACGAAGTGACCGCCATTTATCATGCCGTGGCCGTAGACCGAATGGATCACGTCGCCCGGCACTACTCCGTGCAACTGCCAGGACCTTGCGACTAACAAGGCCTGCACCTCACGCGCCTTGGGGCTGAAGAAAACAACCTGCGGCCGACCAGTCGTGCCGCTCGTGGTATGCACGACGACCGGCGGCCTCGCGGCCAATGGCCAGCGTTCCATGCCATGATAGTCGCCATACGGTGGATGTTCGGTGAGGCTCGCCATCAGGTCCGACTTGGAGAAGACCGGCAGCTTGTGGATGTCGTCAAGACTGCGCACATCGCCCGGTGCCAGCCCGGTAGCGCTCCACAGGCGCTGGTAGAACGGAATCTCCCAGGCGCGCGCTAGGCAGCTCTGAAACCGCAGGTCCTGAATGTGGTGGCGCTGATCGCGGGACCGGCGCGCGACGGTATGTTCGAACTGGGCGGCGAGCGGATGATCGCTCAGTAACGTCTCGGCATCGACCGATTGAAAGTAGGTCGGGTAGTTCATTGCTCTGCGGGCGCGGTCATGCTGGCACGAACATCAGTCGGTCCACGAGTTGGACTACGTCATCGCAAGCTTCGAGTTGTTGTACCACTTCGACGAGTTGATCGATCTGCTCGCGCGACATCGCGCGTGCGCCACTCTGCGCTGCCGCGGAGAACTTCTCAAGATGTTGTATTCGAGACAGCGGCCTGCCCGGCGCTCCGAGCACGGCGGGTAGATCGATTGCGTGCTGCGAGCCGTTGGTCAGATCGACTTCTACCCGTTGTGGAACCAGTGCCTTGTGCGACGCATTGGCATCGGCGCACACCCGGATTCGAATCGCCAAAGCCTGTCGTGACGGCTGAGCGATCGCCGCTGGTTCGAAGTCTTCAACCGTCACCGTGCCGCGCAGCAACGCCGTGGCCGCCACATATGGGAGGCACAAGCGTGCATACGAGGGTGCCATGTCAGCGCTGGGCGGACGATCCACTAACTGCCGCACGAGCGGTGGTGCGAATATTCGTACCGCCGCAACGTTCTTGCTCAAGAATCGATGTCGGCGTTGCAATTCGATCACGCCATCGGCGCCGCCGTGAGACGCGCGTCCCGACGGGAAGGGCTTGTGCGACAGTTCGGTAACACACTGGCCCAACCGCAAATCGGTGAACGGTTGCTTATCCCACTGCGGGTCGATCAACGTGAAGTATCCAAACGGCCCCTCGAGCCAGTTGAGCGGGCCCAGTATGCCGCGTGCGGCAAGCTCGATCGCGTTGAGTGCGGCGCGAGTATTGAAGCCGATTTGTAGTGGCAGAACGGGTGAGCCCTCGACGTGCGCCTGCATCGTGCCGCTCAACTGACTATAACAACTTCCCATCGCGCTGCGGGTCGTGCGCGCGTCGAGTCCGTGCATGGTTGCGAGACCCGCAGTCGCCCCCAGCGCGCCGCACATCGCGGGCCGAAAGAACTGCAAGCGGTTCTGGGCGGCACTGCCAAGCGTCGCCGCAACATCGATCGCCACCGTGCAGCCCAGGATCAGTTCGCAACCGCTGACGCGTCGTGTACGACTCACGGATTCCGCCCATGCAATGAGGGTTGCGAGTACCACGGCCATCGGATGCACAACCGCGGGTTCGTGCAAGCAGTCCCACTCCTGGTTGTGGATCTGGTAGCCGTTCAGGAACGCCGCCGATGCCGCCGGATAAGCTTCACCGGTGCCCCAGACTCGCGCCGCGTCGCCCTTGCCCCAGGTTGCCGCAATCTCGTGTAGGACCTGCATCGCTGGCACACGCGTGCCGGACAGCGCGACACCAAACGAATCAAGGATGAACGTCTTGGCAGCTTGGATGGCGGCGTCAGGCAGCGCATGGTAGCTCGCCGATGCCACATGCTCGGAGAGTGCGGCGGTGACATCGGCAGATGCGTTCGATGGCATACGATTGGATGCTAGCAATCGGCGACGCGTCGCCGCTCGTGAACCGCGAGTCGACCGCCTAGCGGCTCATGGCCCTTCGTGGTGTGGTGTAGGATTTGAACCTGGAGTTCGACTGCTTCGAGGCGAAGAGCGTATGTCACAGCAAGCACCTCAGGCCGATTGTGCGCCGGCTTGGACCGAAGTGGGTCCACATGCGATGTCGCCGAGCGCAACGCACGATGAAATTGCGCGCTTCAATTTTCTCGCGAATTTCAACAAGTATATGGCGAACGTTGTCGTGGCGGGTAACGAGGTAGCGTACGAGAGTCGTGCCAGGCCTGCGTACCGTCGCGAGCATGGGCACGATCCGAGCGACCGTCACGAGATCCGCGCGGCGATGCGTGGCGACCCTTACTACCAGATGTGGAGCGCATTGCGCCGCAACGCAATGGAGATGCGTCAGCAAGCCGGACGGTCATTGGTACTGCGTCAAGCAGAGGTATTGCGGGACCGGGCGCGAGCGTTGAATCGAGGCTCGACGCAATTGCAGCTCGACGCAACCACCGCGGTGCCGCGCTACCAATCCGCAATCGACAATCACTGCATGCCCGGGAGTTACTACGCGGAGCATCTTGAAGACGATGTTTCCGCGGCTGCTAACTACGACGCCGGAATGTTTGCCACTACGACGGGCCTGTTCGGGCGCTATCTCGATGGCGCAGGCCGCGGCGTCGTCGAGTGGCTGGCGCAGCGGCGCCCCGGCTGGGTTCCCGCGCGCATTTTGGATCTGGGTTGCGGGGTAGGACACAACACGGTGCCAATTGCGACGGCTTTTCCCTCCAGCCGCGTGCTTGCCGTCGACCTCGCTGCGCCGATGCTGCGCTACGGGCACGCGCGTGCCCATGGCATGGGGCTCGCTAACATCGAGTTCCGGCAAGGCAATGTGGAGT
>JAGRJB010000599.1 GCA_020442965.1 Pseudomonadales bacterium | reverse complement strand
ATTCCGTGTTAGTTGTCAATCCGTTCTACCGCAAGCAGAAGGCACCGACATCGGAGCCCGGCGCGGATTTCCAGGACCCGGCAACGCGTGCGCAACTCATGGCACTCGCCGGATCGTTGACAGCCGATACGGCGATGGTCGACGCCAAGGCGTTCCTCGGCTGGCTCGATCGGCAAGCGTCGGTAGACAAAGCGCGCAAGATGGGCACGACCGGCTACTGCATGGGTGGGCCGCTGGTCTTTCGTACGGCCGCCGCCGTGCCCGAGCGTATTGGAGCGGCCGCAACGTTCCATGGGGGTGGGCTGGTGACGGACAAGCCAGACAGCCCGCATTTGTTGGTGCCAAGAATGAAAGCGCAGTTTCTGATCGCCATTGCCGCAAATGACGATCAGCGCGAGCCCAAAGCCAAAGACACACTCCGCGAGGCATTTGCAGCGGCAAAGCTGCCGGCAGAAATCGAAGTGTACAAAGGCACACTGCACGGCTGGTGTCCGCCCGACGCCAAGGTGTACAACGAGGCGCAAGCGGAAAAGGCATGGGCGCGAATGTTGGCTTTATTCAAGACAGCGTTCGCCTGATCGTCAGCCACAGTCGCGACGCGCCCGCTCGGTTAGCGGTAGGATCGAGCTCCCAGACCAGTAGGAGGCGGCGTCGCCACCGGGCGTGCTTTGTCCGCCCACTTCCAAGCATAGCCTGCGGTCTCTGGTGGAACGTCCATCACGAACGCATTCCAGGTATCGACCCGTTCGTTCTGAACCGGCCAGCCGGCCGGAATTGTCAGGTAGGCCGGCGCGTGCTTCTCAATGTAGGCCAGTAGTTTGGCCGGCAGCTCGCCATAGCCTTTCAGCCCCTTGTGACTGAACATCCGGCCAAACACCGTCAAGTTCTTGAGTGACTCCGGTGCTTTGCCCATGCGCATGAATGGCCACGCCTCAGACAAGCGTGAGAACCCGGCGGTCGAACGCACCGTGCGTAGATCCCGATCATCGAGCGCCCGCCGCGAGAAGTTGAACGTGAAGTGCTCTGAAGGTGTGATTCTCGCGCCGGTCGAATAACCTGGCCAACCGTCGGGTGTGACCGGGTTGATATGATCGTGGGCGTAGTCCCATGAAACCATCGCATCGTCGCCAAACTGCTGGTATGGCAGGCGAAATGGGTACTTGCCATTTGCATCCGGGAACGCCGTTCCTTCGTTCATCAGGGTGGGCGCCTGGTGCGCGCCGCCGATCAGGAATTCGGGAATTTCCTGACCAATCCGTCCGCCTAACAAGTCGTTGTAGAAATGATAGACCTCGACGACCTGGTCGGTGAACGGGTTGTGCCAGGTTTCGAGAATTTCGCCGCTCGCAAGATCCGCGAAATAGCCTGTCTCGCGTGACTTGATCAACAAATCGCCGTTCTCAGCGATCTTGGCTTGCAGCACGCCGGTGCCAATGTAATTGAACAAGGGCACCGCGCGCCGGCCCTGAATGCGCGCATACATCAGACCGTGGAAGGCGCCAATCACCGGTTCGTCGTAGCCCGCCCAGATCTTGCCGAAGGCGTACAAATTGTCCCTTGGTTGACTCAGATCCAGGGCGGAAGAGGGCATGTCACGAGTCACCGCACGTGCATTCTCTGCATTCGTTGTTGCGAGCGCCGTCCCCGCGGCGCCGGCTAACAGTTTGAGCGCACTACGGCGACCCAAAAGCAAGTCGTTGAGTAGCAGCGATTGCATTTCGGTACCTTCTATTACGGGTGATCAGGTTACCAGCACAGCAGCGCCGTTGATTCGACCGCCGCGCAAGTCATCCAGCGCACGGTTGGCATCGTTGAGCGGATAAGGCTCGATGGTCGTGCGCACGTTGGCACGCGGCGCCAGCTCCAGGAACTCGTCACCGTCACGGCGCGTCAGATTGGCAATCGATCGCACAACGCGTTCACCCCAAAGATCCTGGTAGCGAAACGACGGAATATCAGTCATGTGAATGCCGGCGCAGA
>JAGRJB010000598.1 GCA_020442965.1 Pseudomonadales bacterium | reverse complement strand
GATCTGGTGTACGTGTTGTAAGGCGTATCACTACGTAGATCGCGCTCGCGAATATTGCCGTCGTACCGCTCGCCTAAACCGTAGATGACGGTGGGATCGGTCTGCAATCGCATGCCTTTGCGCAGCCGGCTCGTGAACACGCCCGCGATCTGCGGCCGCTCGCGAGCGAGCCCCGTTTCCTTTTCCACGATCGATGCAAGGATCAACGCCTCATAGGGCGACTTGAGCGGCAGGTTGTCGGTGCGCTTGTCCCAGGCATCTGTTAGCACGGTCTGTAAGCGATCGTATGCCAGGCGCAGGATGGCGACATCGGTACTGCCGGCTGCAAATCGGTAGGTGTCGGGCAGGAACCGACCTTCCGGTTGCTCACCGGCGTGACCGATGGCGCGCATGAGTTCGGCATCAGTCTTGCCGGCGAGGGTGTGGTCAATCTCAGCGTGCTTCGCGATCGCGCGACGCATGTCGGCAAATGTCCAGCCCTCGACGATCGTCAGTGATTCCAGGACGACGCGGCCCGCCGCAAGTTGCGCCAAAATCTCAGCCGGCGTCGCTCTAGCGGGGATTTCGTAGCGCCCTGCCTTGATCGTCGGCGAGCCGCGGCGACGAAGTTCGAGCGCGACCGCACCGGCATTTTGCAGCGCGCCGGCCCTCTCCAGCTCTGTCAGCACCGCCCGTACGCCCATACCCGGGCGTACCTCGAGTGTCACTGCGCTCTTGTGCGGCCCGGGTGTGTGCATGACCGATGCGATGTAACGCTGCCCGAAGAACCACGCGGCTGCGGCGAGCAAGGCAAGGGCAGCGATTGTCAGGATCAACTTACGCATCGAGTTGCTCAACATGCGCCGCCAGTGCCCTCGTCCGTGCATCGATCGGTATCGTGCGTCCGCCCAATCGACTGACCGGCAGCACGCCGATGCGCGCATTGGTCAGGAATACCGCGTCGGCGTTCAATAAGCGCTGCACTGAGACAGGCGCGATACTCGGCTCGAGCCGAAAGTGCGCCGCTTCACGCAACACCACGGCGCGCAGTACGCCCGCGACACCGCATTGGTCTACCGGTGGCGTTACGAGCGTTTGTCCCTTGAGTGCGAACACGTTGCTCATGGTGCCCGAAACGAGGTGCCCTTCGCTATCCGTGAGAAGCGATTCGAAGGTCCCAGCATCGTG
>JAGRJB010000597.1 GCA_020442965.1 Pseudomonadales bacterium | reverse complement strand
GTACGACGGCAGCGCTGCAACTCAGAGCGCTGCGGTCACTTCGATCTCGACCTTCATGCCCGGCAGTGCCAGCGCCGACACGCCGACTACAGTTGAGGTCGGCTTGGCGCCCGCCGGGAAGAACGCCCGAATTCCCTCGTATACGGGCTTCGGATCGATGCTTTGCAAATCAACAATGTACACGGTCATCTGCACGACATCCTTGGGTCCGGCTCCCGCCGCCGCCAGCGCGATGCGGATCTTGTCGAACATCAGACGCGTCTGCTCGCCAAGATCCTCAGGCACTTTCCCGTCCGCAGCGATGCCACCTTGGCCCGATACAAAGATCAGTTTCTCGGTCCCGGCCGCGATCACCAATTGCGAGTAGCCCCGCGGCGTGGACAGGTCGGCCGGGTTGAGCCGCTGCAGCTCCACAGCGCGCATCCCCGATGGCACCATTAGCACCGCAACACTAACGACAATGAAAAGGACGTTCTTGCTATTCATAAGTATGCTCCCAAACTTCAACCAGCTAGTTGCGCAGCGACTGGTACGCCACCATTACCTTTGCATCGGGCTCGGTCCAGCGCTGACCGGCGAGCGCCCTGGCCCGCTGCATCGCCTGGATGGCACCGTGCGCGTCCTTGTGGGCAAAAGCCCAGAACGCGCGTAGCCGTATGAGATCATACGACCCCGGCGCGTCGGCCAGCGTGCCGAGCAGCGATTCCGCCGCATTCGATCGCCCCGATCAGCCGCAGCGCCGGTGAGCAACGGCAGTGCTGCATCGAACTCGCCACGGGCGAGATGTACGAGCGCAAACATGTCGTCTACCCGAGCGAGTCCCTACCGATCGCCCAACCGGTCACGTATTTCGCGTGACGCCCGGTGGAGCGTCTCGGCGTCATCAAAATGACCCTGCTCGCGCTTCAGCAGCGCCCTGATTGTTCAGCATCATCGCTGCGGCGATCACCGATGTGGCGATGGCCATTGGCGCGGCCTTCATGCTGCGAAGAGTGACGTCCGGTTGAGAACGACGACGCCTAGTCGAGCTGATTGCCAATATCGCGCGGTGGATGCTGGCGGGCGGCTTGCCGCACTGAATTTCGTCGCCGGCCACGCGATCTGGCTCGATCGTCCGCGGATACTGTGTGTTGTCAGCGAGCTAGAGCGCGCTCAGCACTTCGACTGCCACCCGCTCGGCCGACTCCATCGCCCCTTCCATGCCGCGATTGGCAACAGCCGTGTGCTCTCCGCAGAAATGCACCCGGCCGTGTACCGCTGCGATCGCGTCGCCGAAGCGCGTGACCTGGCCCGGCCCGTAAATCGCCCAATCGCCGCCTGCATACGGATCCTGAGTCCAGGCATGATAGCCGGTGAACTGCAGGGCGCCTCGGGCTGCCGGTCGGATCGACTCGTATTCTGCGATTACTCGACTCACTACTTCCTCGCGCGGCAGGCGA
>JAGRJB010000001.1 GCA_020442965.1 Pseudomonadales bacterium | reverse complement strand
GCAGGTGATAGCCATCCGCGCGCCGCCCGGTTATCTGCAACATGAGATTCAGTTTGGCCGGAGCGGGCCAGTCGGTCGGCCCCTCAGCCGGCTGCCAAGTCGACGCGGGCACGTCAGCGCATCCAGCGATCGATCGCGATCCGCACGCGCGCGCCCGCGCGCCGTGCCGTCAGCTTCGAGGGCAGCGGTGGCGTCTCGCCGAAACTTGAATACTCGATCGCCCAATCGCTCTGCCGCAGACGTGCAACGCGCTGCGGCTGGTCCGGGACCGATGTGAACTCCGTCTCTGCCGGCTTGTCCGGCGATGCTACCCCTAACAACCAGTAACGCATCTCTGCGAGCGGCAAAGAGAATCCCAGCCGACGTTCGAGCTCCGCACGCGCCGCTTCGCCATCGAGCCGCTCACCGCGGCTCGTCACGACTTCGAGCTGCTGCCCGTCCCAATCGATGTGCAATCCGCCGATCCCCAGCGGCCCGTCGATCGTGAGGTCGCTGCGTGGCCCATCCTGCTGGAAGCGCAGGCTGCCGGAAAAGCCTTGCTCGCCCGCTGCGACGGCGATGCGGCCGCTGAGCGAATACTCGTCCAGTTGCTGCAAGGCCGCGTACTCAGTCGGCCATGCGCCGCCGGCGGAGGGACGGTGCGAGCCCGATCGCAAGCTGGCGCAGCCGGTCATCAGCAGGCTTACTAGTAACAAGCCAAGCAGTGCCCGTGCTGGCCAGACGGTCAGCCTGCGCACGCGGGCTGGTAGCAAGTCAGATTGTCGTGGCCGATTCATTCGGCGGCGGCACCACCGGCTCGGACCCAGTCAGGCGCACGACTGTCGAGCGCAGAATCTTGGAATCCGGACTGCGTGCCAGAGCGCGGGTCCACACGGCACGCGCCTCCCCCTGCCGATCGAGCGACCACAGCACCTCACCCCAGTGTGCCGCGATCTCACCGTCCGGGAAAACACGATACGCGCGCTCCAGCAGCGGCAAAGCCTTTGCGGCATCGCCATGGCGAAAGTGCACCCAGCCTAGACTGTCGAGGACCGCTGGATTATCGGGCGCTGCGGCCAGCGCCTTGGCAATCAGCGCCTCCGCCCGTGGCAATTCCTGGTTGCGATCGGCGAGCGAGTAGCCGTATGCATTCATGATCGTCGGATCGTCAGGTCGCTCCTTCATGAGCTGCTCCAGCAGCTTGAACCCGTCACGATAATTGCCTGCTTTGTCGAGCGCGAGCGCGCGCTGATACAGAACACTCGGGTGATTGGTGAACCGCTGCGCCGCAGCGTCGAGAATCGCAAGCGAGGCTGCATTCTGCCCCGCCTCGTCTAACAAGGATGCCTTGGTCAATTCGACCTGCAGCGCCTCCTCCGGTGCAGCAGTCGCAACTTCATCCAACAATTTGAGCGCCGCAGCGTTGTCACCTTCCTTGATCAGCAGCCTGGCAGCGCGGGTCCGCACTAACAGGCCGGCGCCGGCACCGATCAATCGTTGGTAGCCCTCTAACGCCAGCTGCGGCTTGTCTTGACGTTCGGCGATCATCGACAGGAAGTAGAACGCCTCTGGGGCCGAGTCTTTTGCCTGCAGCAACGCGCTGAAACGGCGTTGCGCCGACGCCAGATCGCCGGTCTGAAAGTCGAGCCGCGCAAGACGCAACTCGGCCTCGACCAGCGCGACGCCGTCGGCCTGCATCGCGATCAATTCCTGTCGTGCCTCGGCCAATCGATCCAGGCGCAGCAAGGTATCGACTACCGCGAAGCGTCGCTCCTGCGGCGCGAGTGCCGCTGCCTCGCGCGCGAACGCGATCGCCTTGACGGAATCGCCGCGAAAGGCATTGCTGATCGCGAGCCGAGCGCGCGCTTCTCCGGAAGCGGGGTCGTCGTCCAATGCGCGATCAGCATATCTTTGGGCTGCGGCAAAATCGAACGAGTCGAGGGCCAGATCGGCAGCGGCGATCAGGAGGTCGTAGCTCGCCGACGGGCTATCAAAAACAGGTGTCAAGGCGGTGAACAGGGGCCATGACCCGACGGCATCGCTCGAGTTAGCGATCGCCTGGATCACGCCACGATCACCGGCCAGGTCGTGAAACGTCTGCAGCGCAGCGCGCGCGTCGTTGGTCAATCCGGACTGGATCGCGGCGCGGCCCAGCGCGAGCGCGGCGGCCGGCGATTTCGAGTCGAGTTCATGCCAGCGGCGGGCTGACTTGAGCTCGCTGTTCAGCTGACTGCATAGCACGCCCACCGCGGTCGCACGCTCGGCGACAGCGACATCGCGACGGCGCATCGCCAGCTTCTGAAACTTCTCCGCCGCCCCGCGACAATCACCCTTGCTCAGCGTGAGTTCTGCCAGGGTGAGTTCAGCGTCCGTCCGGGTCTGCTCGGACAACGCAAACGCGGTCGGCGTCAGCAAGACCGGCAGCAGCAGCGCAGCCAGCAAGGAAGTGGGCTTGACGTTCATCGGCACACTATATCCCAAGCGCGGCGGCACCAGACTACAATGCGCGCCGTGAAAGACTCCATACGCCTGCGCCTCGAGAAGATCACTGACCGATTCGAGGAGGTCGGCCGGCTACTAGCCGAGCCGCAAGTCATCAACGACGCTCGTAAATTCCGCGACCTCTCGGTCGAATATGCCCGCCTGACGCCGGTCGCCGACAGTTTTGCAACCTATCGAACTCTGCAGCACGAGCTTGATGCTGCCCGCGAGCTGGGCGACGACAAAGACGCCGACATGCGCGAGATGGGACGAGAGGAAGTCGAACGCGTGGGTGCGGCAATCGCGACGACGGAACTCGAGTTACAAAAACTCCTGATCCCGCGCGATCCGCGCGACGACAGCAACATATTTCTGGAAGTCCGGGCGGGTACGGGCGGCGATGAGGCGGCGATCTTCGCCGGCGACC
>JAGRJB010000596.1 GCA_020442965.1 Pseudomonadales bacterium | reverse complement strand
TGACCGAGTCCGGATCTACTGCGCTGTGGATGTCGCGCATCCGCTCGGATATCCCGATATACGCGTTTACGCGCCACGAGCACACGCGGCGCCGGGTCACGATCTACCGTGGCGTCTTTCCCGTGCCGTTCGATTTGCCCAACACCAGTGCGCCGCAGTTGTATCAGGCGATCTTTTCCTTGCTGCTGCAGCTCGAGTTGGTTGAGGTAGGTGACCTCGTTATCCTGACCAAGGGCGACTTGACGGGCATATCAGGGGGTACCAACGCGATGAAGATCCTGCGCGTCGAGCGGAGCTGACGCGATGGCCGCGCTGCGGTGGTGGCAGCGAGTACTGTTGGTACTGGTCGTCGTTGCCGTTCTCGCCGTCGCTGTCGCGACGATGTTGCTGCGCGGTTCGCTCGCGCGGCTGGACGGGTCGCGCAAGCTTTCTGGACTAACTACTAATATCAGGATCGAGCGCGATGAGCTCGGCACGGCCACGGTGCACGGTGCATCGCGTAGCGCGGTTGCTTACGGTCTGGGATTTGCGCACGCCCAGGATCGTTTCTTTCAGATGGATCTGTCACGACGATTGGCGGCCGGCGAGTTGTCGGAATTGTTTGGCGAAGCTACGCTCGAACAGGACCGCACGGCGCGGCGTTGGCGATTTCGAGCGGCGGCTCGACAGGTCATGGCCGATGCAACCGAAGCTGATCGTGGAATCATCGAAGCGTACACGCGGGGCGTGAATGCCGGGCTCGATGATCTCGGGTCACGACCGTTCGAATATTGGCTGCTGCGCCTGCAGCCGGCGCTCTGGCGGCCCGAGGATTCGGTGCTGGTCGTGTACGCAATGTGGTGGGATCTGCAGCACGCCGAGATCGAACGCGAGCGGCAACGGGAGCGTGTTCTGGCCGCGGCACCGCCGGAGCTGGTGCAGTTTCTCTATCGGCGCGGCACTGAGTTCGACGCGCCTATCGCGCAAACCGGAGCGCCAGCGCAGAACGCGCCGATCACGGGTTCCGAGGTCTTCGATCTACGTTCAGGCGATCAGAGCGATTCCGATCGACCCAGTGTCGAACACGCGGTCGTGGGCAGTAACAATTGGGCAGTCGCGGGCGAGCTCACCGCGACCGGTGCGGCCCTCGTGGCCAATGACATGCACCTCGGATTGCGCGTGCCGCCGGTCTGGTATCGCTCGCGGCTGATCGTCGATGGCGGCGGGAATGCCGCCCCGCCGCTGGATTTGATCGGTATCACGCTACCGGGCGTCCCAGCCTTGGTCGCGGGCTCCAATCGTCGGATCGCCTGGGGCTACACTAACAGTTACGGTGATTGGTCCGACGTCAGGCAAGTCGCGTGCAGCGATCGTTCGCTGACGATTGTGAGCGAGCAGATCGCGGTTCGTGATCACGCTGCCGTGCCGCTGTCGATCCGGGTGCCGATCGATGCCGCGCTCAGCCACCAAGTCGTCGTCCAGGAATCGAGCGATGGCGAGCGCTGTACATTGGCCGCGTGGCTCGCTCGCGCTCGCGGTGCCACCAACTTTCGCATCTTCGGTCTCGAGCGTGCGCGATCGGTTGGCGCTGCACTCGAGTTGATGGCAACGGTCGGAATCCCGCAGCAGAACATTGTGATCGGCGATCAGGCGGGACGAATTGCGTGGTCGATATTGGGTCGGGTCCCGCGCGGGGAAGACGCCGAGCGTCTGTGGCGCGCAATCGAGTGGCGCGACGTGAGCGATCACCCCACCATTGTCGACCCCGCGATCGGCAGGATCTGGTCGGCGAATTCGCGTGCTGTCGATGGGCCGCTGGAAGAAGTGATCGGGAGCGATGAAGTCAACCTGGGTGTCGGCTATGACTTTGGCGCTCGAGCACAGCAAATTCGCGATCGGTTGTTGGCCGTGCCGCGCAACGCAACACCCGCGGATATGCTTGCCATTCAGCTCGACGACCGGGCAGTTGCAATGCAGCGCTGGCGCGATCTTCTCGTCTCGCTCCTCGATGAAGCCGCGCTGCGTGACAGTCCCCAGCGCGCCGAGTTCCAGCGGCTCATCGAACGCTGGGACGCTCATGCAGCGGTTTCCTCGGTGGGCTATCGCCTGGTGCGTACGTATCACGATCGAGTCTCGCAGGCGCAGTGGCAAGCCATTCTGCGGCGTCTCGATTTGCCAACCGACGGCATCGCGGCGCCGGCAAGCTTCGAAGCCGCGATCTGGCAGTTGGTCAACGATCAGCCAGCGAATTTCCTGGCGCCGGGCAGCAAGTCATGGCGTCAGTTTCTATTAGGGCAAGTGGATCGGACGATCAAGGATTTGCAGGACAGCTGCGAGTCACTCGCGACTTGCACCTGGGGAGAACGCACACCGGTCGCGATCCGTCACCCGCTGTCGGCTTCGATGCCCATCCTGGAGCGCTGGCTCGACATGCCGACCCTGCAATTGCCGGGCGACAACGACATGCCACGCGTGCAGGTGGGCGCTTTCGGTGCATCTGAGCGTTTTGCTGTCTCACCCGGCGCGGAAGAAGAGGGCTATCTACAACTGGCTGGCGGGCAGAGCGGCCATCCATTGTCGCCGTTTTACCGCGCCGGATTCCGCGATTGGGCGAGCGGGCGTCCGACACCCTTTTTGCCGGGGCCTGCCCTCCACAAGCTCGTATTATTGCCGCGCGAGACCCCCGCCGATGGAGAGCCCTGATTCATGACCCGAGAGACTGATTTGGCGAAGCGCGTCCGTTTTGCGGGCACCAGCGACTATATCGCGACCGACGACTTGATGATGGCGGTCAACGCGGCGATCACCTTGTCGCGACCGCTGTTGATCAAGGGCGAGCCGGGCACCGG
>JAGRJB010000595.1 GCA_020442965.1 Pseudomonadales bacterium | reverse complement strand
ACCAAGGCCGTTGCCGTTCCCATCTATCAAACCACGTCCTACGCGTTCGACGACACTCAGCACGGCGCCTATCTGTTTGACCTGAAGGTGCCGGGTAAGATCTACACCCGGATCATGAATCCCACGACTGACGTACTCGAACAACGGATTGCGGCGCTCGAGGGCGGCGTCGGTGCTCTCGCCGTCGCGTCAGGCAGCGCCGCGATCACCTATGCGATCATGACGATTGCCGAAAACGGCGACAATATCGTTTCATCGAGCGCCCTGTACGGTGGCACTTACAACCTGTTTGCGCACACCTTTCCGAAGTTCGGCATCGAGACGCGCTTTGCCAACCACAGCGAGCCAGGCAGCTTCGAGAAGTTGATCGACGAGCGTACCAAAGCCGTGTTCTGCGAGTCGATCGGCAATCCACTTGGTAACGTAACGGACATCGGGGCGCTGGCCGACATTGCACGCCGCCACGGCGTACCCCTGATCGTCGACAACACCGTGCCGACACCCTACCTGTGCCGGCCGTTCGACTTTGGCGCCGACATCGTCGTCCATTCGCTCACCAAATATCTGGGCGGACACGGCAACTCGTTAGGCGGCGCGATCGTCGATTCAGGGAAGTTCCCGTGGGCCAAACACAAGCAGAGGTTTCGGCAGCTCAACGAGCCGGATGTCTCGTACCACGGTGTTGTCTACACCGAGGCGCTGAAAGAGGCGGCGTTCATCGGGCGGGCGCGCGTTGTGCCGTTGCGCAACACGGGCGCGGCGTTGTCCCCCTTCAACGCGTTTCTGATCTTGCAAGGCATCGAAACGCTGCCCGTCCGCATGGATCGAATCAACGCAAACACGCTGGCGATCGCACAGTTCTTGCAATCGCATGCGAAAGTGAGCTGGGTCAAGTATGCCGGGCTGCCCGACGCCCCCGATCACGCGCTGGTCAAGAAGTACATGCGCGGACAGGCGTCCGGCATCGTGACCTTCGGGGTGCAGAGTGGCCGCGCCGGCGGCGAGCGCTTCCTCGATGCGCTGCAGCTCATCATCAGACTGGTCAACATCGGCGACACGCGTTCGCTCGCCACACATCCGGCGTCGACCACGCATCGGCAACTGTCGCCCGAGGAACTCGCCAGGGCAGGCGTCTCGCCCGACATGGTGCGCTTGTCGATCGGCCTCGAACACGTCGATGATCTGAAGGCAGATCTCGATAGAGCGCTGGCAGCGAGCTGATCGCAGGCGATTTGACACTGATTAATTGCGCTACGTCACACTTTCGGCCCGCCCCGGCGCTATGCCGGACGCGGCTGAAAGGACCTCGTGCCCGAGACAATGTCGCCACTAACGGACATTGTTTTTCAAGGTTGAATGGCCATGCGCACCAGGACCGGATTGATGTTGACGGCAGCCGCTTGTGCAGGTGTGAGCGCCTGCTGGCTCCTGTTGCCCGATGCCGCCACTCAGCCGAACGCCACCGGTGCCCTCCGGACGGCCAGTTCGGGCGTTTCCAGCCAGGCAACGCCGCGGGCGGCGGCGCTTACTAACACACCCGCCAAGCTGATCGCCGGCAATCCCTGGGACGATCAAGCGATTGCGCCCGCTGGTGCCAACACGCAGTTGGCTGACCGCGCCATGCAATCGGTGCTCGAGCGCGTCGCCTATCTGCGCCGCCCGGCGCGCGCCGGCGACGTCCCGGCCGTGCAGAACCTCGATCGTATGAGTGCGCGGGTTGCCGCGTATGCGCAAAGCGGGTCCGATGCGCGGGTTGCTTTGCTCGTTCGTCACTCCGGCAAGCCCGACGATGCCGAGGTCGCTCGTGTGGAGCGTCTTGGCGGCCAGGTACTGCACCGCTACGAGAATTTCCCGCTCATGGCGGTGAGCATGCCCGCTAACCACATTGGCGAATTCGCTGGCGGCACGAGCGTCAACTTTCTCGATTTGAACGGCAGCATCCAATCAGCCTCCGCGTCAGCGCGTCAGACGGCCAACGCACCCCCGAGTGGTGCCGGCACGAGCGTGCCCGTTTCGAGCAACCTCGGCGTGGCCGTGGTGGACTCGGGTGTCGCGACTCACTCCGATCTGAATGTCGTCAGCCATCAAGTGTTCAACGA
>JAGRJB010000594.1 GCA_020442965.1 Pseudomonadales bacterium | reverse complement strand
ACCGGCGTGCGGATCAGCACGGCATGGCTCTGTAAGACCGTCTCGACCTCATGGAGGTGATTGGCCTGCAGCGTCGATCCGGTGGACACCAGATCGCAGATGAAGTCCGAGCGACCGATGCGAGGTGCGATCTCCACCGAGCCCGACAGAGTGACGATCTCCGCCTGCACATCGCGCTCCCGCAGATAGCGTTCGAGAGTGCGCGGATAGGTAGTGGCGATGCGCTTGCCCTGCAACGACCGAGGCGATTCGTAACTGCGACCATCCGGTACCGCGATCGCCAGGCGGCAGCGTCCGAAGTCCAGTTCGCGCAGTGGCTGGAATCGGGCGACGATATCGTGGGCGATAAGCTCAAGGCGTGTCTCCTCGAGCACATTATTGCCCACCAGTCCGAGATCGCAGACGTCCTGCTGCACCAGATCAGGAATATCGTCGTCGCGCACAAATAGTACGTCGAGCGGCAGGTTCTCACCATAGCCCATCAGTTGATCGCGCCCGCGCGAAAGCTTGAGTCCGCACCGCGTGAGCAGATCGAGACAGGGGTCGGTCAAGCGGCCCGATTTTTGAACGGCGAGCTTGAGCCGTGTGTCTTTGTCCATGAGATGCAAAATCCTGGTGCGAGCCGTGTGGACCGCTATTGGTTAGTGTGTAGCCGGCGCGCAGCGAGTTCGTAGCCGCCATTACCGTCCTGCAGGAACCTGGCGACGCGCCCTATGGTCGTGACGCTGACGCCAGTGACGCGGTGAATCTCCCGGTAGGGCAGTCCCTTTTGCAGCCACTCCACCACAGCCCAGCGATCAGCGAGTGCTTGTAGTTCGGCGGGTGTGCATAGGTCACGAAAAAACGCTCGACACTCGTCCACCGATTTGAGCGTCAGGACGGCCGCGAACAGACCGCGCTCAGATAGCGCCTCTTGGCGAGCCGTGACATTGCGATGCTGCTTCATGCGCGTATTATAATGTATTAACGTGCTATTACAATAACACGCGGTTCGATCAGCTGCAAATATAGTTCCACGGGCGGCGGCCGGTGCCTTGACGTGCCTCCCTACGCCTGTCTAGACTGGCGCTACTCATCGAGACCGGCTGAGGGAATAGGCCCGACGAAGCCGGGGCAACCGTCAAGTCCAACCAACTTGGAATGGTGCTAACTCCTGCAGTGAGGGCGGGGCAAGCCGGCCGCGTCGATTACTGGCAGATGAGCAACCGGTGTGGCCGCGGCGCGTGTCGCCAAGGATGGTCACTGGTCTGCCCGCATACGCGGGTGCTCGTTCGAGTGCCGATGAGATGTGGCCTCCTTTACCGGGAGGCTGCGGCGAGAGAGCGAGACTATGAGCAAACAGGAACCTGCCGAATCGGGTGCGGCGCCGACGCCTTTGCATCCGCCCTTGCAAAAGGAATTCGCTGCGCCCAACACGCGCGAGGACACGCTCGAAGTTCCAGGCGAGGTGCGTCTGCATCACGGCGGTGTGCTCACCGGGGTGTCATTGGCTTGGCGCATGGTCGGTCCGGCCGCCGCGCCGATCGTTGTGGCGCTGGGTGGTATTTCTGCCAATCGGCGCGTGTGCGTGCCACAAGAGCCGCGCGCGGGCTGGTGGAACGA
>JAGRJB010000593.1 GCA_020442965.1 Pseudomonadales bacterium | reverse complement strand
GGCCCTGATCGCCGCGCCGCTGCTCGAGACCAGCGGCTGGCGCGCGATCTTCTGGATCGGATTCGCAGTGGTACCGATCGCGCTGATCATCGGCTGGCGAATGCCCGAAAGTCGGCGCTTCCAGACGGTCGCGGCCGCGCGCAGCAGCATTGCGACCCCAAACCAGGCGCGCGCGCCCAGACAATCGCTCATCCGTGAGCTGTTCTCGGCCGAATACCGCGTCCGCTCGATCGCATCGATCGTGTTGTTCTTTAGTTTCGGTTGTGCATACGCGGGCACCGCATTCTTCTTTCCAACCTACTTCATGGAAGTACGTGGCTACACCGCGTCCCAGGCAACGCAACTGGTTGGCCTCTCCAATGGCATCGCGATCGCGGGTTATCTCAGCGCCGCCGCGGTCGGCGAATACCTGCTTACACGGCGCAATACGTTTGCCATCTGGTGCGCGCTCGGCGCCATCGCACTGCTCGCCCTGATGTGGATACCGACAGAGCGCTGGCAGGACCTTACATTCTTTGCACTCACCGGCGCATTTTTCTACGGCAGCAACGCGGTGGTCGGCGCGCTGCTCGCCGATCTCTACCCCACTCGAATGCGTACGACAGGTTATGCGGTGTGCGGCTCGGCCCCTCTCACACTGGGATTCGCAGTCTTTCCGTCGATCGTGCCACTCGTCGTCGAAGCGCTCGGCTGGCAATGGGCGTTCTCGATCGCCATCGTGCCGCTATTATTGGTGTCGGCCGGCGCCGCACTCGTGTTGCCGAATAACAGATCGGGAGCCGAAGTCGCTGACGAGTAATCGACGCTCAATCGTCGGCAGGTGGGTTCATGTCGCGCATCAGGCGAAAGGCCATCCAACCCAATAGCAAGACCCCGAGCACTAACGAAATCCACAGTAACGCCGAGCGCCAGTCAAACGGCTTTGCCGCAGCCACCAATCTTGCCGGCCCACCTAGCACTTCTTCCGGGTCGGCGATCACGACTGCGAGCGGAATTTCTCGGCCCAATCCTGGCACGATGTCGGCCAGCCTGACCTCCGCGGATTCCACCGTCGCACTACCGTACGCCAGCCGGAACGGCGGCTCGCCGCGTGCGATGAACACCAACTCGTGTGGAACCCAGCCGACCTGGAGTCGCGGCGCCAGCTTGCCCAGCACACCAGCGGGCTGCTCGACCCGCATGCGCCAGTACGGCCGCTGAATCAAGCCGACGCTCCGCGCGGTGTTGCGTGTCTCACCGGTCCCTGATGCGAGTCGGTAGACAGAGGTCGTCGCGATCGGTCGCCAAGGGCCCGCGTTGGCTTCACTCACCGACAAGGTCACGCGCGCCACTGAATTCAGCTCCGGCAACGCGACGTTGAACTGATCGACCGGCAAATTGCCGGGCAGTCGAAAATCAAATTCACCCGCTGCGCCAGGCACTGCCAGCCCGTCTGCAACATACAACTCACGTGGCTGCGCGAGTTGGGTGCGCGCAGCGCGCGCCTGCAAGCGGAT
>JAGRJB010000592.1 GCA_020442965.1 Pseudomonadales bacterium | reverse complement strand
TCAAGGCGCACGGTTTCAAGTTCGTGGGCTCAACGATTTGTTATGCATTGATGCAGGCGGTGGGAATCGTCGACGATCATCAGCTAGGCTGTTGGCGCGCGTAGCCATTTCGCAAACTGGATGCCATCCTCCAGTTGCCGATACATGCCCGCTCGAATATTCCTTTCGTGAAATCCATGATCGAGATAAAAATTGCGAGCCGCATCATTCGAGCGACGGCACTCAACCAGGATTCGTTCGACGCCTGCCACTCTAGCCGTCAAGTCCAGCCAGCTAACGATTGCGCTCGCGACGCCTTTGCGTCTCTGTTGCGGACGCACTGCGAGCAACAGCAAGTGTGCATGACGCTCGGCGTAGCTCATGATTCCAAATCCCTGCACGATCTTTCCCGTTGCGCGATCGAGTACCACGACGACGTTGGTATCGTCATCGCTCATGGCGGCGCGCACTCGCTCTTCAGTCCAACGCCAGCCCAGGCCCGATTCGATATGATCGCGTGACATCGTCGCGATTTGCGATGCATGGGTGGTCGAAGCAAACCGAACAGTGAAGTCCGCTAACACGTCATCTCGTGCCCAGTGGATGTCATCGGTTCGGATGCGAAAGTTCTTTCTGCTCGACTTGCTTGGGGAGCGAGGTACGAATCAGCCGGGCGACGCCGCTGTACCTTGATGAAAGTGCAACTGCCAACCGGCCTCGGTTTTCACCCATAATAAAGCGCGACTATCCGCCGCGCCGACGCACAGCGTTGTTAGACTGCCCCATTGTGAGCCGCCATCGCAGGGTAGCGCATCGGTCGACTGCGACACGCACGAGCGCCGTTTTGCCACTGTGCTTCGTCACGACGCCTCTAGGTCAACCGCCAACTCAAAGATTCAAATCCCCGCTGCGCTCCGGCTGGTACGTCACCTCGATAATCTTGACCTTGATCAAATTGCCGCCGGGCGCGGGCCAGGCGATTTCGTCTCCCTCGCTAAGACCTAACAGGGCACTTCCCACGGGAGCCAGAATGGATACTTTGTCGCTCGAGCCATCCGCGTCTTTTGGATAGACCAACCTGAGCGAAAACTCCGCCCCACTGGATGCCACGCTGAACCGTACCACCGAGTTCATGGTGACTACGGTCGACGGAACTTTGGTGGGTTCAACAACGTTTGCTCGAGTCAGTTCATTTTCCAGTTCCAGACGTCCCGGAAAGCTCTTATCCCCCAAACCATCGAGGAGCCGCTCCAGGCGATCTGCATCTATACGAGACAGTGTAATTTCTGGCTTGCTGTTCATGGGTCTTCAGTTACGTTCCTAGGTCGTGAAATACCGCACGGCTGCGGCCTATCGGGGGTGTCGGTTGCGCTGCCTCGCTCCACTTGGGAGCGTGCGCAGTGGCACCGGGCCACAAGTCTAGACGATGCCGCCGTTGGCGCCCAGCAGTTGGCCATAAATGCCTGCGTAGCCAGTCGAACGAGGAGCGAGCCGGTGCGCACCATGTCGAAGGGCCGAGCGAGCTGGCAAACTCGCTGCGAATCCGCGCTCAGGCTGTCAAAGTGCAACACAGTGATCTATTCCGCCGCCTCCGCCCCCGCGATCGGCAGAATAGGTCCGTCAGCGACTCCGCAGGTCCACCGGCGCCTGCTGCACCTCGCGCAGGACTTTGACCATCCGCCGTTCTGAAAATGGCGTCTTTCTCATAGTCGCGTCACTTCCCGAACGGGCATCTTCCTGGAACATCAGCCGGTACGAGAAGCAACCAGCGGTCAATTACCCGTCCTGGAACGTGGATGAACTCCATAGTTAGCCCTCAGATCCAACGCCGGACGGACCTCTTGTATTCAGCGTAGGACTCACCAAAAGTCTCAAGCAGCAGTCGTTCTTCCGGCATGATCTGGAAGCGCGTGATGTAGGCAACAAAGACGGCCACTGCAATGACCGCCAGCGAATTTGCGAAATACACGCAAAGGCCGAGCAAAACCATTGCCAAGCCGAGATACATCGGGTTGCGAGTGAATCGGTATGGCCCACTCCGGACAATCGAAGTTGATTTCTCAGGTGTGTGCGGATTGACCGTGGTCCTGGCACGGCGGAAAGCGACCAAGCCCGACAAAACGAGCGCGACGCCGGCCAGGCAAATGATCACGGTGATCAGGATCCGGGCTGGTAAAACATATGTGAATCCAGGAGTGACGCGCGCTAACGCCCACGCCAATGCCACGCAGAGGATCGCGATCACTGGCGGTGGAACTTTGAGCTCTAGCGTGGCCATCGTTTTGGCGGCTAACGAAACTGTAGAAAAGTCATGGTTTGATATTGCTCTCGGATTCGGGCGCTAGCAAGATTCCGGCAGGCATTGTCTTGTTGGAGCGGCCATGGCGAGCCTGTCCGTATTTTTGTGGGC
>JAGRJB010000591.1 GCA_020442965.1 Pseudomonadales bacterium | reverse complement strand
GGGCAGCGCGATGCACATTCACCAGAGCATCGTCGACATGAAGACGCGCAAGAGCGTATTTTCGAATCCGGATGGCACGCCGACGGACCTGTTCTTTTCCCATATCGCAGGATTGCAGCGCTACCTGCCACAAGCGATGGCATTGTTAGCGCCCAATGTGAACTCCTATCGGCGCATCTCGCGTTTTCAACTCGCGCCCATCAACGTGCATTGGGGCTACGATAACCGCACGGCGGGCTTGCGCGTACCGACGTCGGATCCGGAGAGTCGCCGGATCGAGAATCGGATCGCGGGCGCCGATGCCAATCCCTACATCGCGATCGCCACGTCGCTCGTCTGCGGATATCTGGGCATGGTGGAGGGCCTCAAGCCGACTGAGCCGGTCACCGGCAGCGCGCACGACTTGCCGTTCAGTCTGCCGCGCTCGCTCGATGAAGCGACCCGGACACTGCGCGCCTGTGAACCTTTGGTGCGTACGCTGGGTGAGGCCTTCGTCGCGGCCTATACCATCGTCAAAGAGTCCGAATACGAAGTGTTCCTGCAGGTAATTTCCTCGTGGGAACGTGAACATCTGTTGCTGAATGTCTGAACCGTACACGTATGGTCAAGAGAGAATCGATGCGATCGACACCCGACTGGCAGCGACTCGACGCCGCGCACTACCTGCATCCGTTCACGGACCACAAACAACTCGCGGATACGGGGGCGCGCATCATCACGCACGCGGAGGGTGTTTATATCTACACTTCCGAGGGCCAGAAGATTCTCGACGGTATGGCGGGGCTATGGTGCGTTGCGCTGGGGTACGGTAGGCGTGAGCTGGCCGATGCGGCGTACGAGCAGATGCTCAGCCTGCCTTACTACAATAATTTCTTTCAGTGCGCTACGCCGCCCGCTATCGAGCTGGCGGGGTTGTTGGCCGAGGTGACTCCGCGGCAGTTCCAACACGTGTTCTTCACGGGATCCGGTAGTGAAGCGAACGATACGCTGATCCGCGCGGTCCGCCGCTACTGGCAACTCCTCGATCAGCCCGAGCGCACTGTGATCATTGCGCGCTGGAATGGTTATCACGGCAGCACGATCGGCGCCGCCTCACTCGGTGGCATGAAGCCGATGCACGAACA
>JAGRJB010000590.1 GCA_020442965.1 Pseudomonadales bacterium | reverse complement strand
GGCGAAGCGGTAGCCGCGACCGCGCAAGGTCTCGATCGGATTCCAGCGCTCGGCGGGATCGAGCTTGCGGCGCAGTCGGCCAATGAACACCTCGATCACGTTGCTGTCGCGCTCATAGTCCTGATCGTAGAGCCGCTCCGTGAGTTCGGTCTTGGAGATGACGTCGCCGGCGCGCAGCATCAGGTGCTCGAGGATGCGGTACTCGAATGTTGTTAGTTCAACGGGCACTGTTTCGACTGCGACCGTCTGCGCACGGGTATCGAGCACGATTGGCCCGCACTCGAGCAATGGACTGGCCCAGCCACCAGCACGGCGCAGTAACGCTTGCAGTCTCGCTAACAACTCTTCGAAATGAAACGGCTTGGTGACGTAGTCATCCGCGCCGGCTTGCAGACCTTCGACCTTGTCTTCCCAGCGCGACCGCGCGGTCAATACCAGGATCGGATAGGTCTTGCCGTCGGCGCGCAGCGTGCGGATCAGCTCGAGTCCTGGCAGCTTCGGCAGGCCGAGGTCGATGACAGCGACATCGAGAGGATACTCGCGTCCGGCGTACAGGCCCTCCTCGCCGTCGGCTGCAACGTCTACCGTGAAGCCGGCTGCCAGCAGTTTGGCACGAACGTCTTCGCGCAGGGTGGCCTCGTCCTCGACTAACAATGCACGCATGGTTTGCTCTGCTCAGAGTACAGCGCCGCTGGCCGCAGCAACACGCACCACGAAGACGCGACCATCGTCGGACAGCAATCGCAGCACGTACACCACTCGGCCTTCCTGTTCAGTAGTCTCTGCGCGCACGACGCGAGCGCGGTACTGTCGTTCGGCCCGTTTGATAGCCTGGTCGATCGAAATTCCCTCGGCATAGCTCGCTGCGGGCGGCGTGTGCGGGCTGATCGCATTGCCCACGGCGACTTTGAGCGGAGCGCTCGTGGCCGCCACGGGGGCGAGCACCGCGGCCGACAGTGCCAGCACGGCGGGCAAGTTTGCCAAGACCAGTCTGAAGCCATGTGTCATAACGCGGCCAATTCTACGGGAGATTGCGGCCCGAAACTGCGCGGGCGTTCACCACCCGCGCAGTCGACTCGCGCTGAGCCACTGACAGCTCGCGAACTAGCGCGCCGGACGAACATCGACCCGCACGCGCAAGCGCTCGCCTGGGTCGTAAGGCAGACGGGTGGTTTGGCGCACACCGTTGTACTCGTAGGTCACGCGATAACCGTCGATCCGCTCTTCCCAATCGTTGCGATAGCGCGTCTCGCAGCGTTCCACGGAGTACTCGCGACCACGGTCATCGTAGTATGCGTCGCGATTGTACGATCGCTGTGTATCACGGCGTGCCGCGGCATCGTGTCCAACGGCGGACCCGATAATCGCGCCCGCGACGGTCGCTGCGCGGCGCCCATCACCACTACCAATCTGATTGCCGACCGCGGCACCGATGATGCCGCCCAGGATCATCGAGCCGGCCGATGGCATCGGGCGCCCCGCACGGTACTGACTGTCGTACGACCCACCGCGGTAACCACCATCGTAGTGAGTTTCCTGCCAGCATTCACGCTGCGGGGTTCGCACGCGCACGCGCGTGCGGATGGGATCGACATCCAATACGCGTGCGTAGTCGTAGCCGTCGTAGCGCGCACTGTCAGGTCGCCCAGGATCGTAGCGATTCGCTTCGTTAACCACTGTGTCGTAGCGACCAGGAACGACATAGCGTCCATTGTCGGCCAGCGCTGCGGAGCCGCCGACGGCCATCAAAACCGCCGCCGCTATTGCCGGCACGCCTGATTTTGCAAGACTCTTACTCATGACTGCCTCACTGACTGGGTCTTCACACCGAGATAGGCGCTATATCGACCGTGAGCACAGCCTAGAGCCGCGTCAATGAATGACTACTGAACCGCCGCTGCGGCACTCAAATAGCGTGCTTGGCGTCCGCCCAAAGCGCTTCCCAGGCCGCAGGTTCCAGCTCATCCAGCTTGCGAAAACCCGCCTCGGCGAGGCGTTCCATGTGGCGAAATCGTCGCTCGAACTTGGCGTTGGCAAGACGCAGGGCCTCCTCCGCATCGATACCGAGATGTCGGGCCCAATTCGCCACCGCGAATAACAGATCACCCATTTCCTCGGTGCGGTGCGCGTGTCCCGCGGCCGCGCCG
>JAGRJB010000589.1 GCA_020442965.1 Pseudomonadales bacterium | reverse complement strand
TCGGCATCGCGCCGCGACACGCGCCGCTTTTGACGTTGATCAAGTCGGGTGAGGTCAGAGTGCAGACCTCGGAGGGCGAAGAGCAGTTTTTCTTTGTCGGGGGTGGCGCTCTCGAAATCCAGCCGAACAAGGTCACGGTACTGGCCGATACCGCTTTGCGTGCCAAGGATATCGATGAAGCCGCGGCACTGGCCGCGCAGCAACGAGCAGAAGAGATGCTCGCGAGCAAGACAGACAAGATCGACCAGGCTGAAGCACTCGCTGAACTTGCGCGCGCTGCAGCGCAGTTGGCTCTAATCAAGAAGCTGCGCAAGATCAAGAACTGAGTCACTGAGTGACGAGCGGCGCTTTCGCGCCGACCAGCGGTCGAGTGCGGGGTGCGCGAAACCGGGGCGTAGCGCAGCGCTGGCAAGACCTGCGTCGGTGGCGTTAAGATCCGCCGATGGGTGGTATCACCGACAATCGTATCGACTGGGCTTTTCCGACAACGCCGGAAGACGACAGCATCGAGATCAGCACCGAGCGCAAGGCTGAAATCGAGCGTGAGCGCCAGAAGAAGAAGGCGGATGCCCTGCTCGACGGCGCACCGCCACTGAGCGTCGATAGCCCCGGTTTCGATCCCTACAATTCCGTCGGTCGTCAGGCTACGCGGAAGTAGCTAAACTGGCGAGCGCATGAAGCTCGCCGTCATTATTCTCGCTGCCGGTCAAGGCAAGCGAATGAAATCCGCGCTGCCCAAAGTGCTACAACCGCTAGCGGGTCAGCCCTTGCTCGGGCACGTACTCACCGTCGCCGATGCCCTGCGACCGCAGTCGATTCACGTCGTTTACGGACACGGTGGCGACGACGTTCGAGCGACGTTCGCGGGTGCACGCGTGCATTGGGCGTTACAGGCTGAGCAGCATGGAACTGGCCATGCACTGATGCAGGCTATGCCCGCGGTTGGCGACGACCAAGTGGTACTGGTGCTCTATGGCGATGTGCCATTGGTTCGGCTCGATACGCTGCGCGAGTTGCTGGCGCACGCGAATGCCAAGACCTTGAGCCTGTTGACCGTCATACTCGATGATCCGACGGGCTATGGCCGCATCGTGCGCGCCGCGTCGGGCGCGATTGAGCGCATCGTGGAACAGCAGGATGCCAGTGCTGCCGAGCTCGCGATTCGCGAAGGCAATAGCGGCATACTCGCCGCGCCAGCCAAATTGCTGCGCCAATGGTTAGGCCAGCTCAAGAATGCCAATGCGCAGGGTGAATATTACCTGACCGATGTCATCGCGATGGCGGTTCGCGACCAGGTTCAAGTTGTACCGTGCATTGCGCCGACTGAGGCAGAAGTACTGGGCGTCAACGACAAGGCACAGCTCGCGCAGCTCGAACGCCTGTATCAGCGACGACGCGTCAATGAACTGCTGGTCGCGGGCGCGACGCTCATCGATCCCGCCAGACTCGACGTTCGCGGTGAGGTTACCGTCGGTCGCGATGTGGTGATCGAAGCGAATGTGCTGCTGGAGGGTCAGGTTTTTCTCGGCGATCGCGTGCGAGTTGGGCCAAATTGCGTGCTACGGGACATGCGGGTCGGCGCCGATACGGTGATTCATCCCAACTGCGTGTTGGAGCGTAGCGACATCGACGAAGCCTGTTCGGTAGGACCGTTCGCGCGTTTGCGGCCCGGCTCCGTGTTGCGCCGCGACTCCCATATCGGCAACTTCGTGGAACTCAAGAAGACCACACTGGGCGAAGGCAGCAAGGCCAATC
>JAGRJB010000588.1 GCA_020442965.1 Pseudomonadales bacterium | reverse complement strand
TTCGTCACGCGCGACGCGCGCGAGGTGGAGCGCAAGAAAGTGGGGCGCCGCAAGGCTCGGCGTGGTCCGCAGTACTCGAAGCGCTAACACGCTTCGGTATCTTTACCCGGACGTTCGGTACATTGGGGGATCGTCTAGTGGTAGGACAACGGACTCTGACTCCGTTTACCTAGGTTCGAATCCTAGTCCCCCAGCCACTTCAGAGCCCCGCCTTGCGCGGGGCTTTGTTTTTTGAAAACCTTCTCCATGCGCAGTGATCCGTTGCTTGTCGCTGGATCGCAGCGCGCGTCATACGGATCCTGATCAGAGGTTGTGTGGCCAATGCGTACGAACAATTCCTCGACCTTCCGTCTGCTCGAACGTCATCGCGGGGTTTGGGAAGGCCGTTACACCCACATCGACGGCAAGACTCACGCGGTTCAGGAGGTGCAGATCTTCCGCATCCGGGTGGAGCTATTTGCCGCTGGGGATCCGGCCTATCGTCAGACCAGTCACTACTGGTGGGCGGATGGTCGTGAGCAGGAAGTTGTTTACGACGGCCGTATGCAGGACGACAAGCTCGTGATTGATACGGGACGCATGTTGGGCGACTGCCGTGCCGTTACTGCTGACACGCTGTACATGGAATTCGGCTACACCACCAAACCGCGCGAGCGCATCGCGGAGATGATTCAGTTGAGTGCGGATGGTCGGCACCGTGCGCGCACCTGGCACTGGTTGCACGACGGTGAGTTGCAGCGGATCACGCTGGTGAATGAGCAACGCACCAGCATGGACCCCGCAGACTGGCCGGCGATTCAGCGCAAGCCCGCTTAGACACGCAAGGTAGTTAGGAATTGACGCTGGCGGGCCGATTCACGGCAGCCCGCCCTCGATCCTTGCATTGCAAGGAGATGTGCTGTATAGTTAGCGGTTAGTGTGGTCCGCATTTGGCGCCGCAGCTACCATAACTAGATACAGATACTCGGGAGGTCTCTCGTGCCGCAACTACAGACGCGCATAGCGCAATTGGTTCGCAGGTCCACTCTGACTCTGGTCGCCGTCACGCTGGCAGTGCCAGTTGTACGTGCGCCGGTTGCCCACGCGCAAGAGTCGGGGCTCATGGAAATCGTTGTCACCGCACGCAAGCGTGAGGAGAGTTTGCAGGATGTGCCCATCTCGATTTCGGCGTTCACCGCGAAAACAGTCGAGAACATGGGTCTGCAGAGCATCGATGACATCGCGCGGTTTACGCCGGGCCTCTCGTCAACCACGGCATTTGGTCGCGCCCCGGGCTCGAATCGGCCGTCGATCCGCGGCGTCACCACGGTACTGAACGGTATTGGCAATGCTTCGGCGGCCAGTACCTTCGTCGATGGGGTGTATATCAGTGGCTCCACGCAGTCGACGGAGCTATTCAACGTTGAGCGTGTAGAGGTGCTGAAAGGACCGCAGTCCGCACAGTATGGTCGTGGCACCTACGCGGGTGCGATCAACTATGTCACGCGAAATCCCAGTCGCGAACTCGAGGGCGAGGTCGCGCTGACGCTCGGCGAGCACCAGGATCGTCGGGTCACTGGCTGGATCAGCGGTCCGCTCGGCGACCGCGTGGGGTTTTATCTGGCGGCTGGTCACGATGAATACGGCGGTGACTATCGAAATACGATCGGCAGTGGTGAGGCGGTCGGCGACGAGGAGTCGGACAGCGTGACAGCGAAATTGCGCTTCGAGCCGAGCGACGCTCTCAATCTCACCTTGAAGCTCGGCTATCAGAAGACCGACGACGGACACTTTCCGATCGCGTTGCAACCGCGCACCTTGAACAATTGCTGCTTTCGCTCCGCTGCATTCCCGCGGGCACGCGAGTACTACGACGGCAAGGCACCCGACATCAAGACGGTGAAACTGCTTACCGATCCGTTCGACGACTTCGGTGGCGCTGGCAATCGCCTCGATCGAAAGCTGGGTTCGTTAATCATCAATTGGAGCTTTGCCGATGGTTATACGCTCGGCAGCTTGAGCGGCTTCACGCGAGACAGTCTCGAATCGAACCTCGATGTATCGTATGGCGGTTACGACCCGATCCCGCTTTACATTCCAATGTTCGGCGTCGATCTCGAGGGGCAGTTCCTGCGCCTCACCGGGCAAGACCAAAAGG
>JAGRJB010000022.1 GCA_020442965.1 Pseudomonadales bacterium | reverse complement strand
AAGAACAACGGCGTCGATCCGCAGGAACTGGTCGAGAAGTTAGGTGCCGATACGGTGCGCCTGTTCATGATGTTCACCGCGCCGCCTGAGCAGACGCTCGAATGGTCGGAGGAGGGCGTGCAGGGCGCGTATCGCTTCATTCGTCGATTGTGGAAGGCCGTTTACGACCACCGGCAGGCCGGCAGTGCGATCGCTCTCGACGCGGGCGTGCTCGACGGATCGCAACGAGACTTGCGCCGCCTGGCTCATCAGACGCTCGTGAAAGTCACCGATGACATCGGTCGACGGCGCACGTTCAATACCGCCGTCGCGGCGGTGATGGAACTGCTTAACGCGATTGGTCGCTTCGACGCGACCGAGCCCCAGTCGCGCGCTGTCGTCCAGGAGGCGCTCGAGCTGGCCGTGATGTGTCTGTCGCCGATCATTCCGCACGTTACCCACGTACTGTGGCAGGAGCTGGGCGCGCGCGACGATCTGGCCCGCGCGGCGTGGCGTTCGGCCGATCAGGCGGCGCTCGCCGAGGACACGGTTGAGGTGGTGGTGCAGGTGAATGGCAAATTGCGCGCGCGTATTCGCATCGCGCCCGATGCGGATGAGCAGTTCGCACGGGCCGCGGCGCTGGCCGATCCCAACGTGCAAAAATTTGTCGAGAACAAGGCGGTGCGCAAATTCGTGTACGTCGCGGGGCGTCTGATCAATGTCGTGGTCTAAGCCGATGCGCACGCTTGGCATAGTGATCCTGGCATGCGCCGCGACAGCGTGCGGCTTTCAATTGCAAGGGCGACAGCCCCTCTCTGCGTCGTTTGCGCGCGTCAGCCTGGAAGCCGACGATGTCCAATCGGATTTCGTCCAGGCATTGCGCAAGGCGCTGGTGGCATCCGGTTCTGTCGTACAAGCGCGCGCCGCCACGACCACGGCGGTGATCGAGATTGGCGCAGACGAATTTGGAACTCGGGTACTGTCGGTCAGTGGCCGCAACGTGCCGACCGAATATGAACTCAGCTACAGGGTGCGCTACAGCGTACGAATCGGAGACGACGTACGCGTCAATGATGAGGAACTGCTACTGACGCGCGATATCAGTTTCGATGAGACACAGATCCTCGCCAAGGAGCGCGAGCAGGAGACACTGCGCGAGGCCCTCGCGCAGGACCTGGCCGCCCAGGTACTGAGACGTCTCGCAGCGCTATGAGCGCGGTCTTGCTGTTGCGCGATATCGATCGTGCGGCAGTTGCGAATTTGTTAGGCCGCTATTCATTGGAACTGCGGTTCGTTGCGGATGCCGAGTCTATTCCAGGGTCGTACTGGGGAGATTCGGAAGCTGGACTGATCGAGGCGGTCACGTACGCTCGCACGGATACGCCGCTGCATTCCGTGCTGCACGAGGCTGCGCACTTCGTTTGCATGACCCCCGATCGGCGCGCGGTCCTGGCATGCGACGCCGGTGGTGATGATGCGGAGGAGAACGCGGTCTGCTACTTGCAGATCATTTGGGCCGATCTCCTGCCCGGTGTGGGTGCAGCCAGACTATGCGCCGATATGGACGCCTGGGGCTATTCGTTTCGGCTCGGCTCTGCGACACGCTGGTTCAATGAAGACGCGACTGACGCGCGGCAGTGGTTAGTCGAGCGATCGATGCTCCATACCGATAACTACCCGACGTTCAACGCGAGGCAAAGCGATCAGTCGCAGCCAGCAGTTCACGGGTGATGCCCGGTTCGAACGCCGAGTGGCCGGCCGCAGCGACGATGCGCAGGTCGGCCTCGGGCCAGGCTCGATGCAGGTCCCAGGCGCTACGCAGGGGGCACACCACGTCGTATCGTCCCTGCACGATGACGCCCGGAATATGGCGGATACGGCTTGAATTTCGCAGCAGTTGATCATCGTGCTCAAGGAAGCCCTTGTTCACGAAATAGTGGCACTCGATGCGCGCGAATGCCGCGGCGAATCCCGAGTCGTCGAACTTGCTGACGTAGTCGGGGTTCAGTCGCAGAAAGCTGGTGGCACCTTCCCACACGGACCAGGCGCGTGCCGCTCGTTGCAGCTCGGCCGTATCCTTGCTGGTCAGGCGCTTGTAGTACGCTTGCATCATGTCGCTGCGTTCGACGACCGGAATCGGCTCGACGTACTTTTCCCACAGATCAGGAAACAACGACGCGGCGCCCATCGGGCTCTGATAAAACCACTCGAGTTCCGAGCGGCGCAGCAGGAAAATGCCGCGCAGCACAAGTTCGGTCACGCGCTCTGGATGTGTCTCGGCATAGGCGAGCGCCAGGGTTGATCCCCATGAGCCGCCGAATACCTGCCACCTGTCGATCCCAAGATGCTTGCGCAAAACTTCGATGTCCTCGACCAGATGCCAGGTGGTGTTGTCGTCGAGACTCGCGCTCGGGCGACTCTTGCCGCAGCCGCGCTGATCGAAAATGACGATGCGATAGTGTTCCGGGTTGAAAAATTGGCGCATCTTGGCATCCGATCCGCCGCCCGGTCCGCCGTGCAGAAAGACCACGGGTTTGCCCGCCGGATTGCCGCTCTGTTCGTAATACAGCTCGTGCACGTCGGAGACACGCAGATAACCCGATTGGTAGGCGTCAAGTGGCGGAAAGAGCAGCTCGCTGGCGCTCTTCGCGTCCGTGTCGCTCGATGTTGTTGTCATGTTGTGCTTCCTTGCGCCCGCAGCATGGGTCCGAGCGGCGCGCCGCCCACCAAGTGGACATGCAGATGCGGCACTTCCATGCCCGCATGTTCATTGCAATTAATGATTAGTCGGTAGCCATCATTGGCGATGCCTTCTTTACGCGCAATGTCGCGCGCGACGATAAACAGGTGTCCGAGCGTGCTCTCGTCTGCAGCCGTGACATCGTTCGCAGTTGGAATCGGCTTGTTCGGAACGATCAGTACATGGACGGGTGCGCGCGGATGTATGTCGCGAAACGCCGTGACACGGTCGTCCTGGTGCACGATATCGGCTGGAATTTCCCGAGCAATGATTTTTTCGAACAGGGTAGGCATTCGCCGCTCCGCTGACTGCACTATCGCTTGGAACACAATATACCTGCGTTTTCGGCTTGCGGCTGCCTCGGCGGGGTTTGCAGTGGGCGCGGCTGGACGCACGGCGGAGCAATTTCTTGTTAAGCTGCGCGATCAGCGCCCCGCCCGACAGCCTCTGCCCAAACAGGATTACAAAATGCCACGCCTCAGTGCCACCGCCTGCGTCTCTGTGCTGGCCCTGATGGTAGCGGCACCAGGCATCGCGGCTCCGGCTTATGACTTCGATCGCAAGGAGCTCGAAGCGATCCTCGATGATCTCGTCGCGTGGCTGCCGGGAGAGTGGAGCAGCTATCCGCAGATCTACCACGAACGGGCGGTGCGCGTGCCGGCCGAAGGTGAGCACGACGATTGGTACCGCACTTTTGCGCGCATCGACGCGCCGCAGATTGGTGAATACGTGTTCTATGGGCAGATCAACATCGGCGGTCGCGACGGGCCCCTGATGTCGCGCAGTCAGGTGCTGTACAAGGCTGAGATCGACATGGTGCGGCAGCGCGTGCTGGTCCGTGGCCAGACGCCGAAGAATCCCGAGCAATACGTCAATCTGCAGGATCATCCGCAGCTGTGGCACGAGGTCGAGATGCGCGATCCCGCGCAGATCCATTGCGATTTTCTCTGGCATCGCAATGGCACGCAGATCGTCGGTGTACTCGACGGTCCGACCGACGAGCGGCGCAAGTTCGGCCCCGGTACGTGCAACTATACATCAGCACAGACGAACTCCGAATTCATGGCGGATGCCGAATGGGTGTTGTCGCCCGATGAGCTGTGGCTCTACGATATCAATGTGATGGGCGGTCAGCAGTTCATCGGACGCAAGGATCGTACTCACATCAGGCTGTACCGTGCGCGTCCCTATCGTTGCGAGGTTTCTGATGCGCGCGGTAAACGGTCGGTCGATGCTAACGACCGCGGCTACGCTGCGGAAGCGACTGGGGTCGACAGCAAGCAAATTGACTGGCAGCTGCTCCGGGCCCGCTTCGCTGCGGCGGATGGTTCCGGCCTCGATGAGCAACTGCGCCTGATCGTAGCAACGCCAGCCGCCATGAAACGATCACCGAGTGGCGCGGCCGACGAGCTTGATCATGCCACCGCCGCACCAGCGGCAGCGGCGATCAAGCTCGACTCGCACGGTGTAAGGATCGACTGTCGCCTCGCCGACAAATTTCCGCCCATGCCGGCGGACTGAGCGCGGATCAGTACTTGTAGATCTCGATTTTGTCGGCTACGACCGAATAGGCGGCCGCGCCAAGGCGTGTCTGCTTGTTCTGAACACTCAGTTTGCCGGTGATCCAGTATGCCTCGTAGATCGAATCGAGTGCGATGCCCTGCGGTATGCGTACGTAGACAATCTGATTGGGCGGCGGCGGTGGCACATGAATGCACGCGCCGAAGTAGGGCACCAGAAAGAACTCACTAACGAGCCCGTCTTTGCCGATATCGAGCGGTACGATGAATCCTGGCAGCTTGATCGTCTTGCCATCCAGTGACTTGTTGACGCCGAAATCCATCGGTTGCTGCGCTGCGGGTCCACCTTCGCCCAGGTAGTCGTGAATTGGAGCGGCGGACGTCGAAAACTTTTCCCGATCCTGCACCGGAACCAGTTCGTCCCACTCGAGTTCCACTATCTTGTTAGAGATGCCAGAAGTGGCCGGCGCCGCTGTCTTGGCGCTATTGGCCGATGCGGTCAACGGACCCAATGCAGCGATGTACGCAACGCAAGCGATGGACAAAAAGCGGATTCGAAGCATTTTCATACCCGTATGGTGAGACCGTCGCTCAAGGTACTGCGGTACGCGCGCCAGGCTGGAACCAGCCCCATGGCGAGCGCCGCCGTCACGACACCTGTCAGAATCACGCTATCGTAGCGACTGAGGCCCGTCAGGGGTACGAAAATTCCAAACCGGGCTTCGAGTATCGGCTGGCCAACGACCAGCAACAGATAGGTCAGGGCAACACCGAGCAGCACACCGAGCAGCGCGAGCAATCCGGCTTCGAGCACCAGCAGGGTGAATACATGCCGCTGCTGCGCACCGACTGAGCGCAGGATTGCCATCTCGCGGCGTCGCTCGTTGAGGCTCGTGAGTATGGCCGTGAGCATGCCGAGTAATCCCGCCAGGACGACGAATGCCGCGATTATCATCAAGGCAGTGTCGGCGATGCCAACCAGATCCCACAGCGACTTCAACGCAACCCCTGGAATGATCGCGAGCAGGGGTTCCTTACGGTATTCGTTGAGAGCGCGCTGCATCTGAAAGATCGCTGCCTTGTCTTTCATGCCGACCATGAAAGCCGTAATGCTGTCGGGTGTCAGATCGCGCTGGCGTGCCTCGTCGGCGGCAACACGTTGATTGGGCATAGCCTGCATGCCGCTTTGCCAATCCAGGTGAATCGCTGAGATAGCCTCGAGACCCACGTGCAGGGTGCGATCGATCGGCGTACCGGTGCGCGCGAGAATGCCGGTGACCCGAAAGGGCTTGTCGTCGTGCTTGGCAAAGCTGACGTTGCCGACGCCGTGAGCGATCACGACCGCGTCACCGAGTTGGTAGCCCAGCTGGTTGGCGACGTCGGCGCCCAGCACGACGTCGTACAGATCCGCGAACGGTTTGCCGGCAGCAAACGAGATCCGTCGATCGTGCCCAAAACGATAGTGTTCGAAATAGTCATTGGTCGTGCCGAGCACGCGAAAGCCACGGTGCGAGTCGCCGAGCGAAATCGGTATGGTCCAGGCGACATCCGCGTGCTTCCGAACAAGTTGGTAGCTGGTCCAGCTGACGTTGGCAGTAGCATCGCCTACCCGGAACACCGAGTAGAGCAAGAGATTCAGCGGTCCACTGCGGCTGCCCACGATCAGATCGACGCCGGACACGGTATTGGCGAAGCCATCGCGCGCCGCCGTACGCATCTTCTGCACACCGAGTAGCAGTGAGACGCTGACCGCGATCGCAA
>JAGRJB010000021.1 GCA_020442965.1 Pseudomonadales bacterium | reverse complement strand
GGCCCGATGATGACCGACATGTTGATGACATGGCGCGGCCAGTCTTTCTCCTTGGCATAACAACCAAACGCGATGTAGCAACCGTACTTCTTGGCACGCCCGCCGATGGCCTCGGTCTCTGGTCCCGGCAGATCGAACGCGATCCTGTTGAGTTCAGTACGCGTCCAAGGCATGAAGCCTTGCAGCGGAAACTCGTGCATGCAGATGAGATCTTGCTTGGCGCCCCAGACATTGTCCGGGCCCCACTCCTCGGGCCGGCTTTGTGCATAGTCGATCAGTCGCAGCACGTGATCGACGTTGGCTTGCATCGTCGGTTTCAGGTTCTTCACATCCACGGTCCGGACGCGCGACTGAATTGCAGACACGTTGATTGCGGGCTGTCGCAGCTCGACGGTGTCGTACTTGCCTCCCTTCGCGACCGAGATCCTAGGCTTGGCGGCTGCGTTCTGCGCGCCGGCAGCCATAGTCCCGGCGGCAACGAGCCCGGTGAGTCCAGCGACACCGCCCGATGCGAGCAGCTGCCGGCGAGATAGATTGCGCGATGTCTTGGCCATGGACTCCCCTATTGTCTGTTTCGTTGCTGACGCGACCCAAGCATAAGCTTGCGCCGATCAGATGTCGAAGTGTGCCCGCCTGGCGCAGCGCCGTCCAATTGTCGGCCGTCGCGCGCACCCGACGCCTCATCAGCATTCTGTCATGCTGCAAGTGTGTCCGCGATCACAGCGGCTGGAATGTGTTGCCCGAGAGTTGATGCGGGTCACCAGATCAAGTGGTATTTTTTCGCTAGGATGCTGGGCGGGCCGGAGTTAGCCCGTGATACCGGAGCAAGTCCAGACGCCAAAATGACGGTCCGCCTCGTCCAACTAACAGATCCACATCTATTTGGTGCCGATGCTGGCACCTTGCGCGGCGTTGCGACGCTGCAGTCATTTGCGCGTACCGTGGCGGCCGCCCGTGCCGCGATATCGGCGGCCGATCGGGTGTTGCTCACGGGCGATCTCGTGCAAGACGATCCCGATGGTTACCGGCATTTCCCGCAGCTGTTAGCCGATCTCAACAAGCCAATCTGGTGCATTCCAGGCAATCATGACCACGTCGCCGCGATGCGTCGGACACTCGCAGCGACTCCTTTTATCTTCGATGACTACGCAGACCTCGGCGCCTGGCGCGTGATCATGCTCGACAGCACGCTGCCGAACGAGGCTCGCGGACACCTGTCGGCTGCCGTGCTGACCGCCCTCGAGAGCTGGCTCGTGACGGCTCAGCGACGGCCAACACTCGTTTGTCTGCACCATCATCCGGTGCCCATGCAGAGCGAGTGGCTCGACGCAGTCGGACTCGACAACGCGCCGGACTTCTGGTCGGTGCTCAATCGCCACGCCCATGTTCGCGCCGTTCTGTGGGGGCACGTTCATCAAAGTTACGATTCGCTGCGCAAGGGCGTGCGCCTGCTCGGCACGCCCTCGACCTGCTCGCAGTTTCTGCCGAACTCAGCCGATTTCGCGGTTGACTCGCTGCCGCCGGGCTATCGAACGCTCGCGCTGCACACTTCCGGCGAACTCGACACGCAAGTACACTACGTGCCGTGAAATTCCTTGCCTTCCTGCCGGGCATCGGTCTACTGCTAACAGCATCCTTCGCCCATGCCGACGCCGCCGTTTGGTCGCTCCAGGGTGATCACAACACCGTGTACATCGCAGGCTCCGTGCATGCGCTACCGGCCAGTGATTCCACTCTGCCAGCGACGATCGAGCGCGCTTACGCCGCGGCCGAATCGCTGGTGATGGAGCTCGACATGGACGACCTCGATCCCGCCGAAGCGGCAACGTTCATGTTGCAGCGGGGTACGCTGCCAGCCGACCGGACGCTGGCAAGCGTGCTGTCGGCCGAGCAATATGCCGCCGTTGTGCAAGCCGGCGAACAACTCGGTCTACCTGCCTCGGCGATCGACAAGCTGGAGCCATGGGTTGTTACTCTGATGTTGACGCAGGCCGCGATTGCCAGGAGCGGCTATGACCCCGCGCTCGGCGTCGATCAGCAACTTGCGGCCAAGGCTCAGGCGGACGGCAAAAGCATTACCGGCCTCGAGACAATGACGGAACAACTGGCGCTGTTCGACGACCAATCCTACGACCAGCAGGCGAAGTTTCTCGATCTTTCAAGCGATGACGTGAGCGAAGCACAGCGCGAGTTGCAGACGCTGCGCATGGCCTGGCGCGAGGGGCGCCTGGACGCGCTCGAAGCGGAACTCGAACGGGAATTTGCGGGTGCGCCTGAGCTCTATCGTGCGCTACTGAGCCAGCGCAACGAGCATTGGATACCCAAGATTCTAGCCTTGCGCGCCGACGATCAGGACTACCTCGTGGTGGTTGGCGCACTGCATCTCGTGGGCAAGGATGGCGTGATCGCACTGCTGCAAGAACGCGGCGTCAAGCTCACGCGGCTGCAGTAGGGAAGTTCGGATCGCTACTCCGTGTGCGGCCGAGAGCGGTAGCGATCACGCGTCGTGCGCACCTGCGGCGCCAGCCGACCAAGCCGCTCGAGCCGCGACTCGACGCCTGCGATCGACCGCTGCAACGTAGCTGCGATATCGGCCGGCGTGTGCCCGGCATCGAACGCCGCCATCATGAGCCGCTCCTCCGCCGTGGTCCACGGTGCGCCCACGTTGCACGGTCTTTGTGCCCGGCGAGCTTGCCGATCGACCTCCGCTTCGAGAGATCTGCGCGCCGCCAGCAACGCGGCGGACACATTCGGCTGATAGACGATTGAGTCATGCGGCAGTGCCATGCCGCTCGCCGGATCGCACTGTTCAGCCAGCAGCGCGATGACCTCGAGTGCGATCTGCGGATCTGGACCGTTGATTTCCATGGCTGACGAACTCCGCCGGGTACAGCGCCAGCATGCGCTCGAATGCGCTCGCGAACAGCGCGCATTTCGCACGCGTTTGCGCAGTTAGTCTCGTCCGCGTAACGTGCGCGCATGCGCGCATTCGCCATCTTCATGGGTCTGATCGGCTTGGGCCTGCTCGGTATCGCCGTGCTGGCCTATCCGGCGTGGTTGCTCCTGACGCCGCAATTCGACTTTCCCTTCCATCGTGTCGCGAGCCGCATCGCGATGCTGACACTCGCCGTGTCATTCTTCTTCGCTGTGCGTCGGCTGCGTTTATCGAACAAGGCGAGCCTCGGATACGGACTTCCGCGCGCTGCGTTCCTGCGAGAACTGGCGTTGGGGTTGGCGCTCGGGGTTGCCATGATGCTGCCTGTCGTCGCGCTGCTGCTGACACTCGATATGCGTGTACCGCGCGCCGATGTGACACTCGATCTGGCGACGTTCGCATCGCTCACCATGCAAGGACTGACAAGCGGACTGGTCGTTGCTCTCATCGAAGAAACCTTCCTGCGCGGCGCGATGCACACGGCCATCGCGCGCGAGTCGGGCGCCCCCACCGCCGTTGTTTTGACGGCGCTCGTTTATGCCGCCACACACTTCATTGGCAAGTATCGAATTCCCGCGGATCAGGTAGATGCCGGCAGCGGGCTGGACATGCTCGCTGCCGTGTTGCACAGCTTTGCGCAGCCACTCGCCATCGCCGATGCGTTTCTGGCACTCGCCGCTGTGGGCGTGTTGCTGGGCCTGGTCCGCAGCATCACGGGCAACATCGCAGCCTGTATCGGGCTGCACGCCGGCTGGGTCTGGGTGATCGCGATTGTTCGGCAAACCTCCGCGCCCAACGAGGCCAGCCCCTACGCGTTCCTGCTGTCGCGCTTCGACGGTTTCGTGGGATGGCTGGTGTTAGCGTGGACGGTCGTGATGGGAGCGGTTCTGTTCGGCTTTTACGCGCGCCGCACGGCAGCCGGCCGGGGTGCTACGCTGGCTCGACCGGGGGCTTGATCATCGGCGCAAGTCGCTGCAGCCGCTCAATCGGGTCGTTCAACTCCAGCAATACCTGCTTCTCGGCGAGATCGAGCGGGCTC
>JAGRJB010000587.1 GCA_020442965.1 Pseudomonadales bacterium | reverse complement strand
CGTGATCGGCGGCGCGGCCGGCGCGGCACCGCCAGTACTAGGCTGGGCGGCCGTCACCAACACGATCGATCCGAACGCACTGCTGCTGTTTCTGATTATTTTCGCCTGGACCCCACCACACTTCTGGGCGTTGGCAATCGCACGCCGCGATGAATATGCGCGCGCCGGTATACCGATGTTGCCCGTGACTCACGGCGTCGAATTCACTCGCCTGCAGATTCTGCTCTATACGATCTTGTTAGTCGTAATAACGATTCTGCCCGTATTGACGGGCATGAGCGGCATCATTTATCTGCTCGCCGCGATCGCACTCGACATAGCGTTCCTCTACTACGCGCTGGCACTGAAATTCACGCGGCGCGCCGAACTGCCGATGCGTGTGTTCCGCTTCTCGATTACCTGGCTGACGTGGATCTTCGTCGCCTTGCTGGTCGATCACTATTTTCTGTTCAGAATCTAGTTCGGCGGCTCGCTTCCGCTGACGCTACTCCGGCGCTGAATGCGCCTGCATGACTGTGGCGACACCGTCGGCGGCGGTAGCGAATTCATATTGCACCGTGCGCCCGTCCTTCTGGAAGATCAGCATCGACTTACCGTCGCCGTTCTGCTCGCTCAAGACTTCCTGCCAGCCTTGTGCAGGCATTTCGGCCTTGAGTCTGCCGAACGAGTCGGCGACCGATCCCTTGAGTTGGTAGCCGATCGCGTTCGTCGCGCCCATGGCAATCGCGCTATCGAGTTTGTCGTGCTCGAGCACCAATACATCTTGCGGGTAGTCTTTCGGCATCGGCGGCGAGGCGCCGATGCCATAGACCATTGCGCCATCGTCTGATTTGACGGCAATGGTCGCATCGTCACCACTGCCGTGGATATCGACGCCGCCGCCGATCATCGATTGCATCGCTTTCTCAGTCGCGAGTTCCTCGGCCTTCTTGCCGCAGCCCGGCAACATTGCCGCGGCGACGACCAACACAAGCAGCGATTTTCGCATCCGCAAACTCCCTGGCAATCTGGTTAGCCCTCAGCGCTGGCGAACAGCCGATCGCCGACGAACGGATTGGAGCGCCGTTCCTCGCCGAAGGTCGACATAGGGCCATGACCGGGCACGAAGCGTACATCATCACCGAGCGGAAACAGGCGCTCGCGAATCGAACGGATCAGCGTCTCGTGGTCGCCGCGTGGAAAGTCGGTGCGACCAATCGAACCTTTGAACAACACGTCGCCGACGAGCGCGAACCGTTGACCGGCATGAAAGAACACCACGTGCCCCGGCGTGTGGCCGGGGCAGTGCAGCACCTGTAGGCGCTCCTCACCGACGGTCACCACATCGCCATGTTCGAGCCAACGATCGGGCGTAAACGCGCGCGCGGCTGGCAGACCGAACATCGCGCCCTGCATGGGCAACTGATCGATCCAGAACGCGTCCTCGCGCTGCGGACCTTCGATCGGCAGGAGCGCTTGCTCGGCCAGATCGTACGTCGCGCCAGCGTGATCGATGTGCCCATGCGTGAGCAGGATCTTCTGCAGTTTCAGCTCGTTTTTCTGCACCACGGAGAGCACGCGCTCGAGATCACCGCCCGGGTCGACCACTGCGGCTTGCTTCGTTGCATCGCACCATACTACTGAACAATTCTGCTGAAACGGCGTGACGGGGACGACATGAACCTGCATCCAAAGAACCTCAATACCTCGCGCGGCGTGGGGGCCGCCGATACCCATTATCGGTTGAAGCAACCGACTGCGATATGCTCACGTCTATGCTGCTCGAACGCATCTGGCCCGGCAACGACTACCGCAATTTTCACTATTTGATCGCGTGCCCCGAATCGGGCGAGGCTCTGGCGATCGACCCGCTCGACTGGCAGCGCTGTCTCGCGACTGCCCGGGAACGCGGATTCGAAATCACACAGATCCTGAATACGCACGAACACCTGGACCACACCGGTGGCAATGCAGGCCTCGTGGGCGCGACAGGCGCACGTGTTCTGGCACATGCGGATGCAGCGAGCCGGATCGGCGGCGTCGATGTCGGGCTTGCGAAGGGCGACATCGTGCGAGTCGGGCATACCGTCGAACTCGAGTGCCTCGACACGCCCGGCCATACGCGGGCACATATCTGTTTGCTGGCGCATGGCGAGGAGCCCGCGCTGTTCAGCGGTGACACGCTGTTCAACGCGGGTGCCGGCAACTGCCATCACGGCGGACAGCCCGAGCTGCTCTATGAGACGTTCGCGAATCAGCTCGCCCGATTATCTGACAACACGCGACTTTATCCAGGACACGAATATCTGACTAATAACCTGGCTTTCACACTGGATCGCGAACCGGACAATGCGGACGTTGCTGCCTGGCAGTCGCGCGCCGCGGAACACAGCGCGGCCGACGCCCCAGTAACCACTCTCGGCGATGAGAAGCGCATCAACACCTTCTTTCGTCTGCAGAACCCGACGGTGATCGCACGGCTGCGGGAACGATTTCCCGGTATTGGCGCGCAGCCCGATGCTCGCACCGTCTTTCTCAAACTCCGCGAGCTGCGCAACAGCTGGTAGCCGTTTCCGTCGTAGCGAGGCTACCTGCCGGCAGGTAGCCT
>JAGRJB010000586.1 GCA_020442965.1 Pseudomonadales bacterium | reverse complement strand
GAGCGGATGCGCGACATCCACAGCGCAGTAGATCCGGACTCGGTCAATGCGACGATGGCGCGCACGTTCATGTGGTTAGCGGTGTACATCACCGCGCTGGCGATCGCTTCCTCAGCTTTGGCGAAATGCCCGTTGACCCGCTGCTGTATGCGCGTGCTGCGCAGTTGGTATTTCTCCGCACCGAGAATCACCTCTTCCATTGCCTGCACGGCCTTCACCGGGTACTTGCCAACCGCGCTCTCGGCGGACAGCATCACCGCATCAGTCCCGTCGATCACGGCATTCGCGACGTCACTCACTTCGGCTCGGGTCGGCACCGGACTCGTGATCATCGACTCCATCATTTGTGTCGCGGTGATCACCACCTTATTGCGATGCCGGGCACGCTGAATGATGGTCTTTTGCAAGCCGGTCAATTCTGCGTAGCCCATTTCGACCGCAAGATCGCCGCGCGCCACCATGACGACATTGCTGGCATCGATGATTTCATTGAGCGCGCTGATCGCCTCATGACGCTCGATCTTCGCACAGACGTGGCCTTGTCCACCGGCAGCCTGCAACAGCTCGCGAGCCTGTGTGATGTCGTCCGCGTTGCGCGCGAAGGACACCGCCAGATAGTCGACTCCCTGCTCGGCAGCAAAGCCGATATCGACACGATCCTTGTCCGTCAATGCGGGGGCGGAAATGCCGCCGCCTTTGAGATTGAGGCCTTTGCGATCGGATAGTTCGCCACCCGCACGCACGATCGTGTCGATGCGCGTTCCCTTGATCGCGGCCACCTCCAGTTCAATCTGTCCGTCGGCCAACAACAGCCGATCCTGCGGTTTGACGTCCAGAGCGAGTTGCTCGTAGGCGCAACCGACTATCTCGCTCGTGCCGGCACTCGGATCATGCGCACAGTCGAGCGCGAACCGCTGGCCGTCGGCGAGCGTGATTTTGCCGCCGCGAAAGCTCTCGATACGTATTTTGGGACCGCCGAGGTCGGCCAGGATGCCAACGTATTGCCCCGCGCGTGCGGCTGCGTCACGTACCAGCTGGATCCTCCGGGCGTGATCCTCGTGCCGGCCGTGTGAAAAATTGACGCGCGCCACATCGAGTCCGGCGCGCACCATCTCGGTGAGCGTGGCGAGATCATCCGTGGCCGGGCCGAGGGTGGCGACGATTTTGGTGCGCGATGCGTGTTTGGTGCGGGACATAGGCGAACATTCTGCCGCTTGGACGCGTGAAACGCGAGCGCGCTAACATGCAGATTGTCAAGAACGGCGACGAGGTGTGGCATGAGAGCAAGAGAGAAGGCGGGCGGGATTTGCGTCATGGCATACATAGCGCTCTGTGGCCCGTACGCGGCATTCGGTGCCGACGCGTCTCGCGATAGCTCCGCGGACGAGGCTCTCTACATGAAACGCTTCGAAGCGCTCGGTCGTGCGGCGCGTCTCGGTCAGGGCCTCGATCAATACGACACCCTCGAAACCGTAGTCGGGGCACACAAGGTTCAGCCATTGCGGCAAGCCGCGCCGAATCGGCGTTCGATCTCGATCGAGGCGCTGTCGACTGCGCGCGCGTACGCGCGGCAAAACAATAGCGAGTCTTTTCTCGTCTGGCGCGCAGGCGCGCTGCAGGAATCAAGTTACTTTGGAACCACAACCCCGGACACACTGATCGTATCGCGGTCGCTTGCCAAACCGATCACGGCCATACTGATCGGGCGCGCGATCGCGCTCGGCAAGATCCGCTCGCTCGACCAGCCCGTTGCCGATTTCATTACCGAGTGGCGTGGCAAGCCGCAAGAGAAAATGCTGATCCGGCATCTCCTCGACATGCGCAGCGGCCTGCTCCGCCAGAGCGCGTCGATGGATCCGAACAGCCCGCTCAATCGCGCCTATCTACATCCACGGCATGACGAAGTAATCATTCGCGACTATCCACTGACCGACGAACCCGGCACCCGCTACGAATACGCCAATGCGACGGCGGAAATGGTGGCACCGGTCATCGAGCGCGCGACCGGCATGCGCTACGCCGATTTTTTGGGCCGGGAATTGCTGGCGCCCATCGGCGCAGCCGGCGGAAAGATCTGGGTCAACCGCCCGGGCGGCATGGCGCACTCGGGCTGTTGCTTGTTACTGCCTACCGAAACCTGGATGCGAGTCGCACTACTGCTATTGAACGATGGCCGGGCAAATGATAAACAACTCCTGCCGACTGGCTATGTGCGGCAGATGGCGACTGGGAGCGTTCAGAATCCGTGGTACGGCCTGGGTATTTATGTCGCAGGCACCTACCGTGAGCGTCGCGGCTTCGCCAACAGCGACGTACCAGGAATGGGCCGGGGCGTACTGCACTCCGAGCCCTATCTTGCTGGTGATTTGTTCCTGTTCGACGGCAATGGCGACCAAGTCGTGTACATCGTTCCGTCGGAAAAGATGGTCGTGCTGCGGGTCGGCCCAGCGCCACCGAAGACCACCGACTGGGACAATGCATTCCTGCCTAACACCTTGATGCGTGGTATCGTGCGGCGACCGGGCGAATCATCCCCGACTCCGCAGGCTCGGCGACGCGATTGAGCGCGGCTTACTACCCGCGCGCGCGCGCCTCGAGCATCGCTACCGCTGGCAGCGTCTTGCCCTCCACAAACTCCAAGAACGCGCCGCCGCCGGTGGAGATATAGGAAATGCGGTCCGCGACCCCATACTTCTCAATCGCCGCAAGAGTATCACCACCCCCGGCTAACGAGAACGCCGCGCTGGTCGCAATCGCATTGGCGACGGCACGCGTACCTTCGCCAAACTGATCGAACTCGAATACGCCGATGGGCCCGTTCCAGATGATCGTGCCGGCATCTTGCAGCAGCGATGCAAAACGATCCGACGTGTCCGGCCCAATGTCGAGGATCAGCTCATCGGCGCGCACCTCATGGATGCTGCGGACGTCGGCATGCGCGGTGGCCGCAAATTCCTTGGCGACGACGACGTCGGTAGGCAGAGGGATTTCCGCCCCGCGCGCGCGTGCCTGTGCAAGCAATCGCCGGGCCATATCGAGCATGTCCGCTTCGTGCAGCGACTTGCCGACGGCAACGCCGGTTGCGGCGAGAAAAGTGTTGGCGATACCACCGCCCACGATCAATTTATCGACCTTGTTGAGCAACGACTCGAGCACCGTGAGCTTGGTAGAGACCTTGGAGCCCGCGACGATCGCTACCAGCGGCCTGGCCGGGTCGGCAAGCGCACGCTCCAGCGCGTCGAGCTCCGCCACCAGCAGCGGCCCGGCGCAGGCAATCGGCGCATACTTGGCGACGCCGTGAGTGCTCGCTTCCGCCCTATGTGCGGTGCCGAAGGCATCCATCACAAACACATCGCACAGCGCGGCCATCTTGCGTGCTAGTTTGTCGCTGTTCTTCTTCTCGCCTTTGTTGAACCGCACGTTTTCGAGCAGCACAACTTGGCCGGGCTCGCAATCGACGCCTGCCAACCAGTCCTTGACGAGCCGCACCGGCTTTCCTAACAGCTCAGACATCCTGGTCGCGACCGGCGACAACGAGAACTCGCCCGACACCACGCCCTCCTCCGGTCGGCCGAGGTGCGACATCAGCATGACGCGGGCGCCTTTGCGGATCGCGAGTTCGATGGTCGGCAATGCCGCACGAATGCGTGCGTCGCTGGTCACTTTGCCCGCTTCGATCGGCACGTTCAGATCTTCACGAATCAGCACGCGCTTGTCCGCGAGATCCAGATCCGCCATCTTGTGCACTTTCATGCTTGCAACGACGTGGACAGAACTCAGGACGCGCGCGACCAGGCGGTCGTGACGTCCAGCATGCGATTGGAGAAACCCCATTCGTTGTCAT
>JAGRJB010000585.1 GCA_020442965.1 Pseudomonadales bacterium | reverse complement strand
CAGCGTAGCGGCGGCGGTCGGCTTCTCGGCGGTCATCGCGTTGACGCTCACCCCGATGATGGCGTCGAAGCTGTTCGCCAAGGGCATGCCGCGCGGTCGCCTGTCAGTGATCGTCGACCGGTTCTTCCGCGACGTGAATGCGGGCTACGCGCGCCGTTTGCGCGCAGCGCTAACCGGCCGTGCGCCCATCGTCCTGGTGGCCGGTGCGGTGTTGCTGACGGTCGTCGTTGTCGCACTGACGGTTTTCGGCAAGCCCTTCGATGGCATGCAGCTCAAGCAGGAGCTGGCGCCGACCGAGGATCGAGCGATGTTGCCGGTCATGGTGATGGGGCCGGAAGGCGCGAGTCTCGGCTATCTCGACCGGCATCTGCACCAGGTAGAAACCATGCTGCAGGACGAAGTTGAGCGCGGCAATGCGCGGCGCGTGATCGCCCGCTCGGGCGCCTGGGGAAGAGCGACCGGCGTCAACTCGGGCACCGTTTTCATGCCGCTGCAGCTCTGGGACCAGCGCGACGATTCGGCCGCCACGATTGCGCGCCGCGTGCAACAGAGAGTCAATACGATTGCGGGCGTTCGCATCATGGTCATCCAGCCGCCGAGTTTTGGCGGCGGGGCCGGACAACCGCTTCAGGTTGTGATCGGTGGCAGTGAGTATGCTGAGCTCGCCGACTGGAGCGAGAAGATCATGGCGCGCGTTGCGGCTGACAACCCCAACATCATCGGACTCGATTCCAATTACCAGGAGCGCAAACCGCAGTTGGCCATCAAGGTGGATCGGGACAAAGCAGCGGATCTCGGTGTGTCATTGTCGACCGTAGGGCGCACGCTCGAGACCATGCTGGGCTCGCGCATCGTGACGCAATACGTAACGGGCGGCGAGGAGTACAACGTGCTGCTGCAAGCACGCGGCGACGAGCGGTCCTCGGTGAGCGATCTCGACAACCTCTACGTGCGCTCGGCGACCACTGGCCGGCTGGTGCCGTTGTCAGCCGTGGTCAAGGTCGAGGAGCTGGCGGGCCCTAACGAGTTGCGCCGCTTTGACCAGATGCGAGCAATCACACTATCGGCGAACCTGGCGCCCGGGTATCTGCTGGGCGACGCGCTCAAGTACATGGAGCAGGTGATTCGCGAAGAAGCGCCTGCGGCGGCTATCAACTATGACGGCGAGTCACGCGAGCTCAAGCAGTCGGGTAGTCAGCTCTGGCTCACTTTCGGGTTCGCGCTGCTGATCGTCTACCTCTTGCTGGCGGCGCAGTTCGAGAGTTTCGTGCATCCGGTCGTCATCCTGATCACCGTTCCGCTCGCGATCGTGGGCGGGCTGATAGGCTTATGGCTGTTCAATTCGTCGATCAATGTTTTCAGCCAGATTGGTGCCATCATGCTGATCGGCATCGCTTGCAAGAACGGCATTCTGATCGTCGAGTTCGCCAATCAATTGCGCGACCGGGGCCATGAGTTCATCGACGCGATCGTTGAGGCGGCGGCTGTTCGCCTGCGGCCGGTACTGATGACGAGTCTTTGTACTGCCTTTGGTGCTGTGCCGCTGATGCTGTCGACAGGTGCGGGGGCCGAGAGCCGGCAGTCGATTGGCGCCACGGTTTTCTTCGGCACGATATTCTCGTTGAGCCTGACGCTCTACGTGGTGCCCGCGCTCTATACATTGATTGCCCGCAACACGCGTTCGCCCGAGCACGTCTCGCGCCTGGTCGAGAAGTTACTGGGGAGAAAGCCGGCCGAGGAATCGGCCGAACCGGTGGCCTGATACGGTTCAGTGATTTTAGTGCGGCGCACAAAGTGCGCCCGCCTGGATGCTGTCAATGGCACAGCAGCGTCGTAATTTATTGATTTAAAACAATTATATCGTTTGCGGGGCTGTTCCGGTCGGACCTCACTGGTAGACTCGGGCTTCGCGAGACCGCCCGCGCGGCGCGTGATCACAACGGTGAATTGATGGCTCAGACGCCCTACAAGCAACTCGAGCAGGAGTGGAAGCGCCTGCACGCGTTCCGTGGCGCCATGTCGCTGCTGCGCTGGGATGCGGCGGTAATGATGCCGCGTGGTAGCGCGAGCGTCCGGGGCGAACAGCTCGCGGCACTCGAAACAGAGCATCATGTGTTGCTGACAGCGCCGCGCGTCAGTCGCCTGCTCGATAGAGCGCAGGCTGCGAGCGCCCAGCTCGAGGATTGGCAGGTCGCCAACCTGCGTGAGATGCGCCGCCAGCGCGATCACGCGATCGCGACGCCGGTCTCGCTGATTTCGCGGCTGGCGAAGGCGAGCTCCCAGGCTGAGGTGCGTTGGCTTGAAGCGCGCCAGAGTGGCAAATTCGAATCGTTTGCGCCGCATCTCGAGGAAGTCGTCAATCTGGTCAGAGACAAGGCGGACCTGCTCGGCCAGGCGCTGAACCTTGCGTCCTACGATGCCTTGCTGGATGAGTTCAGTCCGGGGATCACGTCCGGCGACATCGATGCCGTGTTCAAGGGTCTCACGCGACGTTTGCCGAGCCTGATTCGCGAGACGATTGCGCACCAGGATCAGCGTCCTGCACTGCCGCTCGTCGGGCGATTCGGCGTCAGTCGTCAAAAAGCGCTGTGTGCCGATGTCATGAAGTCGCTCGGCTTTCCGTTCGAGCGTGGCCGCCTGGACGAGAGCGCGCACGCGTTCACAGAGGGCGTGCCGGGCGATGTTCGCGTCACGGTCCGCTTCGATGTCAATGACCCGCTGTCTGGGTTGTTAGGTGCACTGCACGAGACGGGACACGCAATGTACGATTTGGGGGTACCGGCGAAATTCGCCGATCAGCCGGTCGGGCGCGATCGCGGCATGGCGCTCGAAGAGAGTCAGTCGTTATTGCTGGAGATGATCATCGGCCGCAGCCAGCCGTTCTTGCGGTTCCTCCAGCCACTCTTGGCCAAGCACTTGGGAGTCAGCGGTGACGAGTGGAGCGGGCAGAACTTGTATGCGCATCTCACGCGCGTGAAGCGCAGTGCGATTCGAGTCGATGCCGACGAAATGACCTATCCGCTGCATGTACTGGTGCGCTATGAACTCGAGAAGCAGTTGCTGAGCGGGGCGCTTGCGGTGCGTAGCCTGCCGGACGCCTGGAATACCATGATGTCGCAACGCCTCGGCGTGAAACCGGCGAGCGACATCGATGGCTGCCTGCAGGATGTGCACTGGGCGGTCGGCTCTTTCGGCTATTTTCCGTCCTACGCCGTGGGATACGTGATAGCGGCGCAACTTTACGAGGCGCTACGCCACGCAACCCCGGACCTCGATGCGCAGCTTGCGAGAGGCGATTTCGGCGGGCTGTTCGGTTGGTTGCGTGACAATGTTTATAGTTGGGGGGCGAGCATTGCGCCGCATGAGCTAATCAGGAACGCGACCGGCAAGCCACTTGGAACGGCGGCGGCGGTGCGCTATCTCGAGGGCAAGTACCTGGAATCATCCGGCCGGGACAGCGCTGCGGCATGAGTGCGCTGCCAGTCCATGCGCCGCCGTCGCGAACGTCGAAGAAACTTGGCGCACATCTGCGCGGTCTGGTCGGCAAGGCGATCGAAGATTTCGCCATGATCAGCGCGGGCGACAAGGTGATGGTCTGTCTCTCGGGCGGCAAGGATTCGTACACGCTGCTCGACATGTTGCTGTCACTGCAGCGCAGCGCGCCGGTCGATTTCCAGTTGCTGGCGGTCAATCTCGACCAGAAGCAGCCGGGGTTTC
>JAGRJB010000584.1 GCA_020442965.1 Pseudomonadales bacterium | reverse complement strand
CGGCAGCCGCAGCCCGATCGGTGAATCTCCCGTCAGCGCCACAACGTGCGGGCGCTTGAACTGCCATCGATTGCTGATCCAGCCGCCGCGCCGGTGCGAGTAGTGCAACGGCAGAGCATAGCCAGCGGGAGCGTTGAGGTCCTTGTCGAGCAATGTCTGCAGGCGCTCTCGCTCGGCACGGTCGAACACGTTGGCCGACATGATCTCGTCATTGAGCGGGAGCGTTCGCTCCTTCCACAGGTAGTACGGGGTGTCCTCGCGCACAGGCAGAACGTAGTCGGCAGGAACGCCAAGCTTCGCGGCGACCGCAGTCAGGAATGTCGCGGCGGCCTCGGGCGCTAGCTCGCGAGGCTGGTCGGGATCGGCGAGTCGCGCCGGGTCGCGCCACACGGGCTCGCCATCCAGTCGCCAAAAGCACGGCATCGCCCAACGCGGCAAGATCTCGCCGGGATACCACTTGCCCTGCGTCAGCATTGACAGCCCGCCCGGCGCAAAGCGCGTTCGCAAGCGGTCTAACAAGTTCTTCGCGAGTACGCGCTTGTCGCCGCCGAGTGCCGCGAACTGCCAGGCTGGATTCTCGCGGTCATCGAGCGAGACGAATGTGGGCTCGCCACCCATTGTGAGCCGCACATCCTGGCTTGCAAGATCGGCATCGACGCGCTTGCCGAGCGCATCGATCGCGGTCCAGGTGGATTCGAGATAGGGCTTGGTGACACGCGGCGCTTCCGCAATGCGCTGCACGGTCATGTTGTGTTCGAGCGTCGCCTTCGCATTGCCCTCGAGCGTTCCGGTGACCGGCGCGGCGCTGGATGGATTCGGCGTGCAACAGAGCGGAATGTGTCCCTCGCCCGCGAACATGCCGGATGTTGGGTCAAGACCCACCCAACCGGCGCCCGGCAAGTACACTTCTGCCCAAGCATGCAAATCGGTGAAGTCCGTCGCCGGACCCGATGGGCCGTCCAAGGACTTCACATCGGCCGCGAGTTGTATGAGATAGCCCGATGCGAAGCGCGTTGCAAGGCCGAGGTGGCGCAAGGCTTGGCACATCAGCCAGGTCATGTCACGGCAGGAGCCACTGCCGAGTCGCAGACTGTCTTCGCAGCTCTGCACCCCCGGATCCATGCGCACGTTGTAATCGAGCCCCTGATTGAGCCGCTGATTGGTGCTAACTAGAAAGTCGATCGTCGATTGTTTGGACGTGCTGAGGCCAGCGAGCCAGTCACGCAACCCCGGACCGGACTCCTTGAGCTCGAGATATGGCCCCAGCTCTTCCTTGAGTTCGGGTTCGTAGTCAAACGGAAAATGCTGCGCATACGAGTCGAGAAAGAAATCGAATGGATTGAACGCGCGAATCTCGGCGATCAGATCGACCTCGATGCCAAATTCCTGCACTTTATCCGGAAACACGACGCGCGCGAGAAAATTGCCGAACGGGTCCTG
>JAGRJB010000583.1 GCA_020442965.1 Pseudomonadales bacterium | reverse complement strand
GCCCGCTCGAGCACCGCGATTGCCTCGTCCATCTCGAGCTGTCGCGGGGGCTGCGGAATCGCACTCTCAGCCAAATCGATCGGGTCGAGTTGATCGTCGTCGTCCTCGTCCGTTCGCCTCGCCGGCAGCCAGGCCATGACGCGTCCGCGAACCGTTCGCCGTCGCTGCATGTCGCGAATGCCGTTCTCGAGAATGCGGTAGAACAACGGCCGCCATTCCTCGGCCGGCCGCGTCGCATAGGACTGCACCAGCTTCATCATGGCGTCCTGCACCGCATCGAGCGCATCGGCCTCATTGCGCAGCCCGAGCTGCGCGATGCGGAAGGCCTTACGCTCCACGCTCGCGAGAAACGCTTCGAGTGCACGCGCACTGGCGTCGGTTGCGCTCAGATCATGCCTCCGGCTCCGCCCAGCTGCGGGCATGCTATAAACCGACGCGAGCGTAGCAAAGGCGGCCATGAGTTGTGTAACGCAGCACGGCACGCCTGGTTGACTACCAATTCGTCGACCGCTGCTGCCCGATGAATCAGGTACTTACGAACAATGGCGCAGATTCGATATCACGATTGCGCCATAACGGCGCTTGGGCGCCGACCACGTAACCTCTAACTCATTGATTTACATAGTTTTACGCCAATTTGGTCACAATTCGATCAGCCCAACCGGTAACTGTAGAAACACCGCAGAAATGGCCCCTATCGTGGTACTTCTCCACAGTGTTATCCACAGGATTTGTGGACAACCAAAGCCGGACGATCGATGACCTCTGAGGACATACTTCAGGTCGCGGTCGATGTGCCGCTCAGGCGGGCATTCGATTACCACCCGCCTGCAAAGGCCGGCCGCTTTCCGCCGCAGCTCGGCGTACGGGTACGCGTGCCGTTCGGGCGTCGCAGACTGATCGGTGTGATTGTCGGAATCACCAAGCGATCTGACGTGCCGACCGAGAAATTGCGACAGGCGATCGAGGTACTCGATGCGGAGCCCGTGTTCGACGCCAGACTGCGAAAACTCCTCGCATTCGCGGCCGACTACTACCATCACCCGCTGGGTGAAGTGATCGCCGCCGCACTCCCGAAGCTGGCGCGTGAGGGCGCGGCGGCGGTTGAGACGGTCGACTGCTGGTTTACAACGGCCACGGGTCAACAAGCGCTCGCTGACGGCGCGCTCGCACGCGCGCGCAAGCAGCGCGCCATCCTCGAGTACATCGCTACGCGCACGTCGGCAAGGGACGCCCGCGGCGTGACTGCCCAAGAACTCGACAGCGTGTTCGACTCCTGGCGCGCCGCGCTGCGCACGCTGGCCGCACGCGAGTGGTTGCAATCCGGCGAGCTTGAAACGCGCTGCGCCGCGAGCGTGACCGATCAGAAGCTGCTGCGCGACGAACCGCACGACGCGACCCCGGAACAGCACGACGCGATCGCGGCGATCGAAGCCGCGCTGCATCGGTACCAGGCGTTTCTCCTCCACGGCATTACCGGCAGCGGCAAGACTGAGGTCTNNGGTCTATCTGCGCGTCATCGAAACCGCGCTGCGCAACGGACGCAACGCGCTCGTACTCGTACCAGAGATCGGACTGACACCGCAGCTCGTCGCGCGCTTCGCGAGTCGCTTCGACGTGCCACTCGCGGTCCTGCATTCTGCACTGACAGACAACGAGCGGCTGGCTGCGTGGCGGACGAGTCTCGCAGGCGAGGCACGCATCGTGATCGGCACACGCTCCGCGGTGTTCGCGCCGATCGCCAATCTCGGCGTCGTGATCGTCGATGAAGAGCACGATGCGTCGTTCAAACAGCAGGACACGGCGTTTCGATACTCGGCACGAGATCTCGCGATCGTCCGTGCGCAACACTGCGAAATCCCCATCGTACTCGGCTCCGCCACACCCTCCATCGAGTCGCTGCACAACGTCTTGTCAGGTCGTTTTGCGTCGCTCTCCCTGCCGCGCCGGACGGGTCAGGCCGTGCCGCCGCGCGCCGCCACGATCGATCTGCGCCAACACGCTGTTCGACAAGGACTGTCGACGCCGGCGGTCCAGGCGATGCGCACGCATCTCGCGAACGACGGGCAGGTACTGGTGTTCATCAATCGGCGAGGCTATTCGCCGTCATTGGTCTGTACCGCCTGCGGCTGGATGGCGCCCTGCACCGACTGCGACGCCCGCCTGACCGTTCATCTGGGTGCGGGCCAGCTGCGCTGTCATCACTGCGGGGCGCAGGCGCCGTTACCTGAGCACTGCCCGCAATGCGGCTATGCCGTTCGACCCGTGGGACAAGGCACAGAACGTGTCGAGGAAACGCTGAGCGAGTGGTTTCCCGATGTCGCAATCGCAAGACTCGACCGCGACGTCGTCAGGCGGCGCGGAGATGCGGAACAAGTGATGACGCGCGTGGCCTCGGGCGAGGCGCGCATTCTCGTAGGCACGCAGATGGTGACCAAGGGCCATGACTTTCCCAACGTGACCTTGGTGGTCGTACTCAACGCGGATCAGGGACTGTTCAGCACCGACTTTCGGGCGCCCGAGCGGCTCGCCCAGACGATCGTTCAAGTCGCCGGGCGCGCCGGCCGGGGCAGCAAGCCCGGCGAGGTGTTGATCCAGTCGGAGTATCCGGAGCATCCGCTCTTGCAGCACC
>JAGRJB010000582.1 GCA_020442965.1 Pseudomonadales bacterium | reverse complement strand
AGAGGCGTATCTGGTGAGCATACCTGATTCTCGGGCTGGATCAGGCTGACGGCGGGCGTGCAACCAGGCTCCGGCTGGCCGGAGACATAGCCGATCGGCTTGTGCAGCAGGATCGTGACGAGTTCGCTCTGATGCTCGCGAGCCACGCGATCGATCTCGATATGCGCGTGCGGTGCGACCCGTACGCCGAGCGTGTCGATGACTTTGCCGTCGACCTTGACCCAGCCGTTCGATATCCACACGTCCGCTTCGCGGCGCGAACAGAGCCCAAGCTCACTCATGCGTTTGGAGAGCCGCGGCTCGCCCGGGTTTTCGTGCCGCGGAACGTTCAGGGGGTTATCGCGAGTGTCTCGGGGCATCTACGGCGGGGCGGCTGCTGTTAGTCGCGCACTATACCCCAAGGATACGCTAACGATTGAAGAACTCCCATAGATAATCATTCGCACGGAAATCCGACACCGGCGTATCCGAGCCACGAGAGCGCGAGTGGTTGCCGCCGGGCCAAGAGTGCCCGCCGCCGTAGACGCTACCGCTGACCGCATCGTAGATGTCGGGTGGGTCGATCTTGCACAGTGTCACCGGGGCAAATGGTCGGTTCGGATCTTGCCGCGAGTCGTACCGGTAGCAGCTCGTCGTTGCCGTGACATGCTCGATCGTTGGCTGATTCGTCACGTTGTTGCGCGCGACCCAGTCCGAGATCGTGGCATCCACCGGATAGAAATTGGTCATCGATACTCCGCTGCCCATGCCGCCCGCGTAGGGGTAGTTGCGGTCGTTAGTGGCGTGAATGTGCAACACAGGGATCGGTCGCGCCGGATTGCAGCTGTAGTAAAGGTTCCCGTCAAAATCGAATTGCGCGGAAGCGCCGGCCACTGCCGCGATGCCCGCGATTCTGTCCGCGAGCTGGCAAGCCAGCCGATGCGACAGCATGCCGCCATTGGAGAAACCTGTGGCGTAGATTCGCGCGCTGTTCACATTGTCGCGGCTCGTGATGTCATCGATCACGGCACTCACAAATGCGACGTCATCGACGTTCTGCGTCGCAGCGGAGCCGCAGCAGGCACCGACGTTCCACGTCTGGATTGCTCCGCTGCCCTCGGGGTACGCGATGAGTATCTTTTGCTGTTGCGCAAACGCATTGAGCAACGAAACAGATGCCTGGTGGCGCGCGTCACCGCCGCCACCGTGAAAGGCGAGAATCACGGGCAGCGGTCCGGTCGATGCCGTATCGTCCGGCCGGAACAACCAATAGCGTCTAAGTCCTTGGCCGGGTACGGCGACATTGCGGCTCAGATAGTTTCCCGCGACGCGGATGCTGAGCTGACCCGTGTACGATTGATAACTCGCAGTCAACACGGCGGTACCTGCTGACAGCCCTCGCACCGCGCCGCTGCTATCGACCGCCGCGACGGCGGGCTCGGACGAAGTCATGGTCACCAGCGCAGGGTCCAGATCCCGCGCATACGGATCCGAGTTCCGATCCTTGAACGTAAAAAATACGTCCAACGATTGACCGACGCCCACCGTGGTTCCGGGAGCGGGTTCGAGGCGCAATACGCCGGCGCCGTTGACGGTGATCGACA
>JAGRJB010000581.1 GCA_020442965.1 Pseudomonadales bacterium | reverse complement strand
GCCGCCTTTGACCCGATGACGCCACCGGCCACGAGGTCTGAATGACCGCCGACGTACTTCGTGAGCGAATAGATCACCAGGTCCGCACCATGCTCCAGCGGCCGCTGAAATACGGGACCGAGAAACGTGTTGTCGACCGCGAGCGGCGGGCGCTTGCCGTCCTGCTTCGAGGCTAACCACTCCGCCGCCTCCTGCCAGAGCTTCAGATCGACCAGGCCATTGGTCGGATTGGCGGGTGTTTCGGTCATCAGCAAGCTAACCGCTCCCTTGGTAGCTCGTGCCTGCGCCAGCGCACGTTCGGCAGCCGCCATCACTGCCTGTCGATCACAAGCCTCCGACACACTGACTCGCCCCACGCCGTACAGCGGCAACGTCTTCTCGATCAAGGTTTCCGTGCCGCCGTACAGCGGCTGGCTCATCAGAACGACATCGCCCGGACGCATGTATGCCCAGATAGTCGTGGAAATGGCGGCCATACCGCTCGAGAATACGGCCGCCGCCTCACCGCCCTCCCAGAGGGCCAGACGATCTTCCAGCACCTCGAGATTGGGGTTGTTGAAACGCGAGTAGACGAGGCCTGCCGCGCTGCCCGCCGGCGGCTGTTTACGTCCGGACGTGTAGTCGAAGAAGTCCTTACCTTCCTGCGCAGTCTTGAAGACGAACGTGGACGTGAGGAAAATGGGCGGCTTCAGCGATCCCTCTGACAGTTTCGGATCGAAACCGTAGCCCATCATCTGTGTTTCGGGCGACAGCACATGCTCGCCTAGCTTACGTTTGTGGTAGCTGTCGTAACTCATGGTCACCTCGATAGTTAGTGGCGCTCAATGTATCACTCTCTCCCACCAGTTGCGCAATCGTTCGCCCAGCGAGCGCGGCGGCGCGCCAGGATCGCGGCCGGGAACTCGCGGTTCCGACAATCCATCGCTCCAAACTTCATCGTCGAAGCGCTGCCCGGGCCAGGAGCCGCACGCGTAGCTCTCGGGTAAAGCCGTGCCACGCGGAACGACGACCTCGAGTGCCTGCGCCTCGCACGGCGTGCTCAAGAGCTCCCCGCCCTCGGCATCGATCTGGCGGACCTCGAAACCCGGCGGTATGGTGGGTTGCCAGGAGTCCGTGTCGAGTCCTTGCATCACCCGAGTCCACACGCGCAGCGCACCGGATGAGCCCGTGAGCCCAGTAGGCTCGTTAGTGTCCGTGCCAATCCAAACGACTACGACGTGCGATCCCGAAAAGCCCGCAAACCAACTGTCCCGATAATCGGAAGAAGTTCCGGACTTGCCCGCAACGACGAGTGACGGCGGCAAAACCGCGCGACTGGCTCGTCCGGTACCGTGATTCATGACGGTAACCAGCATGCGATCGAGCGGGTAAACGTCTTCGAACTTCGCGACGCGCCGCGGGCCGAAGGCGAACGCATTGCCGGCATCGGTGCTCGGCAACCGTGTGCCGGTGGCTGAGCCACGGCTGGTCAGACCTGCAATGGCGTGCAACGGCTGCCGCACGCCACCGGTCGCAAGGCCCGCGTAAAGCTGCGCAACCTCAAATGGCGCCGCGTCGACCGCGCCCAGCGCCAGCGCCGGCACCGTGGTGGGCTGCCGCGCAAGGCCGAAGTTGTTCAGCGTGCTGGCGACTGGCTCGATGCCGATGTCGAGCGCGACCGTCACGGCGGCCGCATTCATCGATTCGGCCAGCGCACGCACCAGCGGCACCGGACCGTGAAACAGATGGTCGAAATTCTGCGGCTGCCAATCACGGTTGGCCGTCGTTCGAACGATGACGGGTGAGTCATCGATAATGGATGCGGCATGATACCGACCGCTCTCCAATGCCGTCAGGTAGACGAACGGCTTGACTAACGAGCCGATCGGCCGTCGGGCGTCGAGCGCGCGATTGAATCCCGCGAGTGTCGTATTGCGACCTCCCACGAGGGCGAGCACAGCACCGGTACCCGGTCGCGCCACGATGACAACGCCCTCGAGGGGAGCGGGCCGAACGCCGTTTTTGGTCTTCTTGTTGGTGCGCACCTTGTCCATGCGCGTCAGCTCGGTCGTCAGCGCCTGCTCCGCCAGCCGCTGCACACGGGGATCCAGCGTGGTGAAGACACTGTGCCCCGTGCCAGCATTTTCGCTCGAGAAACCGCGCCCACTGAGCTGTCGGCGGACCAAATCGAGGAACGCCGGGTAGTAAGTACGGCCGCTGTTGTCATATGCCGTAGCCAGTGTTAGCGACCTGGCGTGCGCCCGTTGATAGGTGACCCCGTCGATGACCCGCTGATTCTTGAGCTCGGCCAGAACATAGTTGCGACGTGCCAGCGCACGATCCGCATTGCGGCGCGGATCGTACAACGACGGACCGCGAATCATGCCGACAAGCAGCGCGATCTGCTCAGGCTCCAGCTCATCGAGCGCCCGACCAAAATAGAACTGGCTGGCGAGACCAAAACCATGTACGGCGCGCGCGCCATCCTGTCCGAGGTACACCTCGTTGACGTACGCCGTGATGATCTCTCGTTTGTCGTAGTGCGCCTCGAGGCGCTGCGCCATGATCGCCTCGGTGATTTTGCGCTTGAGGGTCCTGCGGCCATCCAGAAAGTAGCTCTTGACCAACTGCTGGGTCAGCGTGCTACCACCTTGCTCGACCGCCCCAGCGCGCAGATTGACCCACAGCGCACGCGCGATCGCCGAATAATCGACACCGGAATGCTGATCGAAGTCGCGATCTTCGATCGCCTTGATACTCGCTGTTAGCAGACGGGGCACTTCGTCCGGACTCAGGATCAACCGATCCTCACCATGAATCGGAAAGAGCGAACCAATCAGCGGCGGATCGAGTCGTAAGCGTTGCAATGGCTCGCCCGACAAGGTCGACAGATTTGTAACAGCGTCCGCAGCGAACCGAATTCTCGCGAGCAGCGGCTCACGCAGCCCCTCGATTGACTGCGCGCGGCGGGTATAGAGCACCAATTCATGGCTGCGCAACTGGTACTCGCCGGGGCGCGGCAGGCGCTGCACCTGGCGGTAACGCCTCTGCTCGAGAACGCCCACCAGTTGGCGCAAACTGTAGTGGGAGCCAGCCTGTAGCTCCAGGGAACTGGCATAGACACGCGTCGGCTCGGTCCACCGGCGGCCGCCGAACTCTGCTAAAATTTGGCGGTCAAGCCTGGAGGACACCACAGAATTTGACGCTTCGAAAGTTT
>JAGRJB010000580.1 GCA_020442965.1 Pseudomonadales bacterium | reverse complement strand
GTTTCAGCCCGTAGTGGCGCAGACAACATCTGCACCACGACGAGGCAACTGAGTGCAAGTGTGAACGGCTTCATTGCGCGTCTCAAGTCAGCGGGCGGGCAAGCGGCAGATGGCGAATTGTGATCGCTCCGCCCTGCCCGCCAATGATGAGCTCGACACCCGGCGCGACTCGCCGACGAGCCACTCCGGTTCGCGAGCCGCTTGACTGATCAGCTAACAGCTCAGGCCAGTTCATGGCCGCCAGCGTCAACGAGCCGCCATCGTCGCGATTACGCAGTACCGCGACCACATCACCAGCGCGCTGAGCGAGTGTAACGACCTGCGCCTGCCGCGGCGTCACCCGTAGTGTCACGGTGCTGTAGTCGGTATCGACATCATGCAGTCGCCCGTCGTCGGTACGAACCTGCGTGGTTCGCGTCGCTTTGCCGGTGGCTAAGACCGACAGGTCGGCCAGTAACAGACGCACGGCCGACCGCGGGCCAGGCGGATTGGCGTTGTCGACGGGACGGTCGTAGCTGTAAAGCAAATCGATCCGATCGCCCGGTTGTAGCAAACCACCAACGGAGCTGATCTCATCCACCGGTACCGTGACCGCACGCTCGCCGGCAGCAACCTGCGCTGAAAACGGCAAATCGACCTGCGGGACCACTGCGGCAAGGGTAACCGGGTCCCCGGACCGCAGCGCGTGCGACAGTTCGCCGCCAAGCAACGCGCTGCGTCGCTCCGGAGCGAGCACGTCGCTCGCCAGAAATGCCCGCGGCATCTGCCGCACGGCGAGCGCATCGGCGGCAATTACACTACCGGCCGCCAGATTTCTCGCCGCCACGATCACCGGCCGCAATTCGTAACGGGTTGCAAGCTGCTGGCGCGCCAGTGACATACGTTGGTCGACGTGCCGGGTGATCCCCCAAAACGTCGTGCCTCCCAATAGCGACGCGACTAACAGCAGTGCGGAATTCATGGACCATGACAGCCTGGGAATTTTCATTTCTGTGACCTCACAACAATGCGACGACGCGTGCGAATGACTGCCAGAAGTCACGGACCGCGAACACTAACTGCTCTGCAACGGCCGGCTCGCCGGCGACGTGCGCGAGCAGCGCTATCGCCAGCACCGACACCACCAGTGCGTACTCCACCAACGATTGACCGGACGTTTGTCTGAAGCAGGTCATTCGGTTGCTTGTCCAAGGACCACGATGTCAGTCGAACGGCTCGATCGGCTTGCAAACACAGCACGCTCCTCGACACCTCGACGCCAGGTCGCACTGGCACGGCCCAGGAGAGGATCAACCTGCCGCCGAGCGAGCAACCAGCCAGCGGCGCGCCAGGTATCGTCGAGCAAAACCATGACACTACGTGGCGGCAACCGACTAACGAGCCAACACTGTTCGAGTCGCGCCCCGGCCGAACCCGACACACGGGGTGATGCAACAGCAGATCGCAGCTGCAATTGCCGCGGCCACCCCAGCGCGCAACCAGCCGACGTAGGAACCACAGCCAGATTGGTCCTGGAGAACACGAGGCGGGTACCGCCGCCAGGCAAACTGCGCATCAGGGCAGTCTCGTTCCACGGAAATCGGCGACGAGCTACCAGGACATCGTCGAGCATTGCCTGCACGCGATAATCGGCGCCGAAGGCGCGCCACTCCTGTTCGAGATGCGATTCCCATACCGACCGCGGTAACGCCGACAAGGCCACGAAGATTTCGAGTTCGACCCCGTTGACGCGGGTGCCAGTCGGCATCCTTTCGATGGATGTATCGGGTAGCAACGCGGGCAGCCAGGAGACCGCATGGCCGGAAGAGCGCGCCTGAGCCTGCAGCGTCAGCGCCACACCGACGACAATCAGCGCGCGGACAGCCCACGAGGATCGCTGACTCAACTGCATCGCGGCCGCCACGTTCCGGACTCAGCGTTGCGCGCGCTCTGCAATCGATCAGCTGGCACGATATCTGGATCGACGCGCCCGACGCAGAGATGCAGCAATGCAGGCTCCAATACTGACGCCAGCCAAATAGCGGGCTGCAAGTACTCGAGCAGTGAGCCGACGCCGCTCGTGGGATGCATGGCCACAATGCGCCGTGCCGCTTGTTCGGTCGAGTTCGCCCCCCAACCGTTAGCCAATAACGACGTGCGTGATGTCAGCCGCAGTGCGAGCGCATCGAGTGGCCGCGGCAGACTGCCGACGGGTGCAACGGCTATCTGCACCTCGCTTGAGATCAACCCGTCGTTGGCGAGATCGATGCGACCCCGACCGAGTAGCGCCGCAGTGCGCGCACTCACGATCGCCGCATCGATCGCCGCGCCCACTCCTCCGTCGAGTGCTCCGTTGGTCGTATGGACCAGAACTGCCGCGCGGTTGTGAATCAAGCGGCGTTGATCGGTCGGTGCTGTCCAGGACGAATCGTAATAGTTAGTCCAACGCGCATCGTCCCAGCGTTCGTTTTGCAGGATCGGCGTATCGGCAGGTGCAATGACGCGTGCGGCCGCCTGATCGTCGATTGCGATCACGGGCTGCGTCTGCAGCTGCTCGGCGGCAGCGAACGCGGCATAGCGGCTGGTCGCGATGGCACGCGCTTCGATGTCGTGCAAGCGTCCGAGGTAGAGCGTGCACATGAACACTGACAGCAGCAGCGGTAGGGCCACCAGCGTTTCAACGAGCGCCTGTCCGGAGGCGTACACGTAAATGCGGAGCATCATCGGGATGCAACTACGAAGGGATCGACGATCCCGTTGGCCGCCGCTGCTTGCCCGCGCGTCTCGCGCCGTACCGACACGAGCCGCGCGCGCCAGTACGGGTTGAACAGACTACCGACTTCACGACGGCCATCGGCTCTGGGTTCGGCTCGCTCGAAAAAAACCCGTGCTTCTGCGAGCGCCCGAACCGAGCCGGCGGACAGCTCGGAATCGTAGGCGACCGGTTCGGTGCGTACGCCGACAACCAGATGCGCACCGGGCAGCACAGAGTCTGCCAATCGAAGTGTGCTGCGAGCACGCGCTACTTCGACGGCAACGCGCACCTGCGGCTCGCGCGCGCCGGACACAACCGCCACATCGCGCAGCGCCGGGATGCCGCGATAGCCCGAGTTGTTCTCCGTCGCTCGTTGCGCGCGTCTCGAGGTACTCGGATTGATCCGCCACGAGCCGCCGTGCTCACCACGCCGCCAGGACCGCGACCCATTCTGCGCACCACCCCAGCCGATGGGCGCCGATTCGCGCCAACCACCCACGAATAGCCCCTGTCGGCGATGAAGCGCGAGCGTGTCCATGCCGCGCCACTCGTCAAGCCCGAGCAGATCGGTACCGCCGCGCTTGCGAAGTGCCAGCGGCAGTGTCGCTCCCTCGATGCGCGGCTCCCAGCTACGATTGGTCGTGAATCCATCGCGTGACCGGATCACCAAGTCGGCCTGCCGCGAGCGGCGCGCACCGTCGTACTTCTGTGTAAGCGAGCGGTACGCTCGCAGGTTCTCGGCGAGCAACACCGCTCCGCCGCGAGTCAGAGCGTTATCTGGCGCGTTGCGTGCGAGCACGTCGCGCACCAGCGGCACAGTACCGGCCAGCGCCGCTGCATGCATCGCTTCGGCGGCCAGCGCATAAGCCCGATCGAGCTCGCTCAAGCCTTGCTCAGCCGCGACGAGTATCGGTTGTGCCGCCGCATCGACCCGGTCCCATATACGCGACAAGGTTCGGGTCACCTGCCCCACGTAGGGAATGAATTGACCAACCGTGTTGATGTTATCGAGCGTGACACTCATGTACCCCGACCACGAACGCAAACTCACCGACTGAGCGATCGCCGCCTCATTTGCGACGATGGCGCGATTGATGTAGGACTGATAGTTGAGACTGCGCGCCTGCCAAACAGCCGCGCTGTACGCCGCCGCATCCGCTGTCGCCAGCAGGCGGTGCTTGCCGTTTGCCAGCTGCCCCACGTTGAATACCAGCAGCAGCACGCCGCCGAGCGCTGCGGTGAAAGCCAATGCGACGATGAGTGCTTGTCCTTTGTACCGTTCCACGGCGACTTCCTCCGGTGACTCTCACGTGGGTGCGCGGCCGACCCGCCGCGCACCCCAACACTACGCATTCAGTTCGTACCAGCGTCTTCGTTGAAGTCATGCAGGTTGCGTGCGGCTGAACCGGTGTCGTTACTACGGCTCTGCGCGTCATTGACGAGACCGCGCGCGCCTCCCGAATTGTTCCCGGCCAACGCCGATGCGGCGATCGAGGTTTGCGCGCGCAAGATATCGCCGAAGGCCTGGTAAATGCCGATGGCCGCAATGGCGATCAACGCAACGATGATGATGTACTCGGTCATGCCCTGACCCAGTTGTCGACGAGTGAAAGTAGTCATTGAGCCCTCCTTGACGCGACACCAGTCGCAGGAGAATTGCACCAGCGATTGAGCCCCGCGGCTATCGCGCAATCAGTTGCATGTGCCCAGATACGCCTGTGACCAGCATTGCGTCATTTCATCGCAGGCACGCAGAAAATCGGCGAGTCGGACAACCCTGGCCGCTGCACTACCTGCGCGCGCAATCAATCGGCCTAGCGGGCTGGAACTTCAGCTAGACTGGCAACCATGCCCATCGAGAAACCAGTGATCATTGCTGGCGCCGGTCCGGTCGGTTGCACGGCCGCCCTATACCTCGCGCAGCGCGGTATTCCGGTCATGCTGTTGGAGGGTGACGCAGAATTACCCCAGACCTTGCGCGCCTCGACCTGGCATCCACCCACCATGGACATGATGCAAGAACTCGGTATCGCGCAGGCGATCATCGATCAGGGTCTCATTGCCGACCGTTACCAGTATCGCGATCGACGCACCGGTGCGATCGCAGAATTCGATCTCGGGCTTTTGCAAGGCGAGACGCGACATCCGTACCGCGTCCAGACCGAACAATGGCGAATGACGGGAATCGTCTGGGACAAACTTCAGAGTGACTACCCGAACGTCGAGTGCCTGTTCGACCACACCGTCAAAGGCGTGCATGAGTCGCGCGACGGCGTCGAAGTGCTCGTGTGGACATCAAAGGGTGAGCGGATCGTGCAGGGATCCTTTTTGCTCGGTAGCGATGGCGCAGACTCGAGCGTACGCAAAGCCACCGCCATCAGTTTCGAGGGTTTCACCTATCCCGAGAAGTTCCTGGTTGCATCGACTCCCTTTCCGCTCGAAACAAAATTCGAGCGCCTCTCGTTGGTAAACTACATCGCCGATCCAAATGAATGGCTGGTGCTGCTCAAGACCACGAGCCTGTGGCGCGTGCTGATTCCAACAGATCCAAACAACCTGGACGACTCCTTGTTCCTGTCCGATGCGTGGATTCAGGATCGATTGCAGCATATGGCGCCCCACGCCGAGCCGTATGAAATTGATCACCGCACGCTCTATCGCGTCCATCAACGGGTCGCGAAGACCTATCGTCGCGGTCGCGTGCTGATCGCCGGCGACGCGGCGCATATCAACAACCCGCTCGGTGGCATGGGTATGAACGGCGGCATTCACGATGCCTACAACCTCGCCGGTCGCCTTACGCGCATCCACGAGGGTGCGGATATCGATGCGGAGCTTGATTTATACGACAAGCAACGACGGCTCATCTGCATGAATGTCGTACAGGAACACACCATCAACAACAAGAAATTGATGGAAGCGAAGGATCCTGAAATTCAACGCAAGCGCCAGGACGATTTGATGCGCACTGCGGCTGATCCGGAACTCGCGCACGCGTTCCTGCTCAAGACGTCGATGATCCAATCCTTGCGCGACGCTGCCAAGATTCACTAGCCCGCGCGGCGCCGCGCAATCGCTCGCAGCGATTCGGTCACCCCCGCTCGCTCAAAAACCTCACTGATCGACGCGCTCATTTTACGGCGCCAGTTCGGATATTCGGTACTGGTACCCGGCACGTTCACGGGTTCGACCATGCCGATTACGTCTTCCATCTGCACGGCTACCAACTCAGCAGAACTGGCCGCAAGAAATTCATGAATCGCATCCGCCAACCCTTGATCGAAGGGATCGTCACCGTGGTGCACGGTCGTGGGTAGCAAGTCGCTCGCTACCAACGATGCCAATAGGTGTTGCCGATCCCGACGCCGCTCCTCCACTATTTCCCATGCGACTTCCGGCGTCGGATAAAGCCCCAGTCGCTCGCGAAGAGCGATGTCGTCACCCTGCCACCAGGCTCTGAGCGTCGGCAGATCGTGCGTCGTCGCAGTCGCCAGTGCCCGCCGCTCGTACCGTTGCGGCGCTCGAAAGCCTTTGCCCTCCTTTTCGAACAACAACACTTTGTAGTGGTAGACACCGTAGTCGGCCATCGCGCCGCGCACTTCGTCCGGTACGACTCCCAGATCCTCGCCGATCACCACGACCCGGTTCAGCACACTCTCGAGCGCAACGATCGCCATGAGCGTATCGAGCGCAAAGTGGACATAGCCCCCTTCATCCGCGCGCGCGCCGCGCGGAACCCACCACTGCCTGAACAGCGCCATGACGTGATCCAGACGTAGCGCGCCGCAGAAACGCATGTTAGTGCGCAACAGCTCGATGAACGGGCCAAACTCGCGGGACGCAAGTCGTTCGGGATCGTGCGGCGGCAAACCCCAGTCCTGTCCTTTGAGCGCGAGCCGATCGGGCGGTGCGCCAATCGAAACGCCCGACGCGAACACCGTGCGGTTTGCCCACGTCTCTGCGCCATTGGGATCTGCACCCACCGCAAGGTCCGTATAGAGTCCCACTGACATGCCAAGTTGCAGTGCTCGTGCGTGCACCTGCGCTAACTGCTCAGCAGCCAACCATTGCAGCCAGAGAAAGAACTGCACGCGATCGTGATATTCCGCGATGAAGGCCTCAACCGCGGGCGATTGGAACGTCTGATACTCGAGCGGCCAGTTTTGCCAGCCCGA
>JAGRJB010000579.1 GCA_020442965.1 Pseudomonadales bacterium | reverse complement strand
TCGCCGCGACTGTCGCGGCGCGGGCCGCGCCAGCGGCGAACATCCCGGCGACGGCCCCCGTGATCAATTGACGACGATCGACTGACACGTACGCAGCTCCTTCAGCGTGCGCAAGCCGGGGTGCGGTCGTCAGAGGCGCAACCGGAAGTGTGGGCGGGAAACACTGGCAGCGGTGTCGGTACTAACAACATATTCGGGCTCCCGAGCGACGGACCGAAGATAGTTTCATCCAATCCCCTGCGCGTCAACAATACAACATTTGTATCGCAGTGCACGCCGAATGCATGAATTTAGACAGGCCGCCCGTCCCAGTGCAGATTGTTCGTGACTAGCCGACGCGGTAGGCTCCGATCTATTGTGGGGCTGGCGCAGCTTTGATCTGCGTGCACGCATCGCGGCCTAGAGGATTGCACCATGCGACTGATCTTCCTGCCATTTCTTCTGGTTGTCGGTTTCGCGGCGCAAGGCGCTGAGCGCGACTATCAAGTGGTACAGGGTGCTGGAGGCGTGCCGCTCAACGTGGTTACCGTCGGCGAGCGGACCAAGCCCGCCATCGTCTTTGTGCACGGCATCGGGCAGAGCCACCTGAGCTTTGAGGAGCAACTCGACTCGAAACTCGCCGAGCAGTTTTACCTGATCGCTTTCGATCTGAGAGGTCATGGCAATTCAGGCAAGCCTTGGGCGCCCGAGGCCTACACTGAGTCGCGCACCTGGGCGGATGACTTGCAGCATGTGATTCAAGCGACCGGCGCATCACGGCCCGTGTTGGTGGGTTGGTCGTACGGTACGCTCGTCGTGGTCGACTACGTGCGCCACTACGGCACCGATGGGCTCGCCGGTATTGTCCTAACAGGTGCCTATGGAGGTCTGACGCCACCGCCGCCAGCGCCTGAGCCGCAATTGGCCGCCGCATTCCAGCGCAACAGAGAGCGGCAACTCAGTGCTGATCTCACGGAGAACATCGCCGCCGCGCGCTTTACTGCGAAACTCCTGACCGCGCGGCAAATGCCGGAGGCGTGGTACGAGCGAGCGACAGTTATTGCCCTGATGCTGCCGCCCTATGCGCGGCGTTCAATGTTCGCCCGCCCGCTGGACAACGTGGGTGTCATTCCCGACATTCGGGTGCCACTACTGTTACTCGTCGGTGGCAAGGACCCGAGCGCACCGGATGGTCTGGGCCGCGAGCTCGTCGCACAGCTCTCCAATGCGCGACGGGTCGTTTTTGCCGACTCCGGTCATTCACCCTTTCTGGAGGAGCCAGCGCGGTTCAATGATCAGCTCTCGACCTTTGTGCTCAGTTGCCGGCCCCAGCCTGTTATCACGCGCCAGCGAAGCGTCTTACTGCAATAACGAGTCTGCTCGCTGGCGCGGCGAGCGCGCAGAATGAAAAACTGCAAGCTCTGGCCGGCGCAGCGTTACTGCGCCGCCAGTTGATGATCCAGCCGACCAGGCCTGCCAAACCGACAAACCAGATGGCATTGCGGCCACCGTGGTCGATGATGGTGTTGGCGAGATACGAGTCACGCCCGATGAAGTGGCCCGCGGCAGCGTCCCGCGCCCGGCAAATGCTGCCCGCGGAATCAGCGGCCGAACCGCCGGCAATCCGCGCCTGCACCGGCAGGCGCACGCGCGCCAAGTGGTAGCTCAGGCTGATGCTGTCCAGGCGCCGTGTGCCCAAGGTGCGAGAGGATCTTCGCGATGATCTCGGGCGCCTCGATACTGGCGATGATCGCAAACTTGCCGCTGCACCGAGCGCAGCTGTCGATCTCGATGCCGAAAAAGCCGACGTCAGGAGTGCGGCAACGTGTGTCGCCCAGTCAGCAGCAGGCGCCAAATCTGCGATCAACGATCTCGACGTCACGTAGCACGACCGACGACCGGTGCCCACAGTCCTCTGAGCGCCTTCACCCGCACCCCATGCGAACGAATCGCTACCTGGCAGTTGTCGGCAGCGACGCGCACACCGTGCGAACTTCGGCGAGAAACAACTGCACCGACTTGCGCTCAACGCCTCCCACCCGGTAAATCAGACCAGCCTTGCGCTCCACCGAGCCATCATGCAACGGCAAACGACGCACCGATCCTGCTGCAAACTCGCGCGCCAGCAGATGGGCCGGAACAGCTGTGATGAACTGCCCGGAGGACAGCAACGAAATCATCAATCCCAGAGAGTTAGTACGCACCACAGCAAGTGGCGTGGGCAGCCCATCCTTCGAAAAGAACTGCTCGAGAAACTCTTTCGCATGCGGCTGATCCGCCACCACCCAGCGCAGATCCACCAATTCGGATTTATCGACTTCCCGTCGTTTGAAAAGCGGATGACCGTTGCCAACAACAATCGAAGAGACAACCGAATAGAGCGGCTCCACTGTCACATCAGCGGGCATAGCGGCAGGCGGAAAATTAGAGAAAATAAGATCGAGTCGTCCGTCAACGAGCTCGCGCACGAGCTCCTCGAAAAATCCCTGCGAGATCACCATCGAAACGCCTGGATGTTCCTTCGACAAGATTGTCGCCACGCTGTCGATTATGTGCGAGGAAAACATGGCCGCTATACCCACATGCACAGTACCGCTCAAGCCACGCTGAAAGGCTCTCACATCAGTGGTTAGCCGATTGCAGTCATTCAATACCATCTTGGCATGATGATAGAGCGTCACGCCTGCTTCGGTCGGCACGACGCCGCGCGGTTTGCGCTCCAACAGTTCAACACCGAGCGATTCCTCGAGATTCTTGATGCTGCGAGTGAGCGCCGGCTGACTGATCGCGACGCGCTCGGCTGCGCGCGACAGATTGCCGGTGTCGACCACCATGACAAAGTGGCGCAATTGTCTCAGTTCCATGGTGCCTCATGCGGTTGCTGCATGGATTGTGCCTGTGAAAACATTG
>JAGRJB010000578.1 GCA_020442965.1 Pseudomonadales bacterium | reverse complement strand
TTCGGATGGCGACGGCGTCACCGATGACAAAGACAAGTGTCCGAACACGCCAGCTGGCGCGACGGTCGATGCCACGGGTTGTGAGCTCGACTCCGACGGCGATGGCGTGGCCGACAGCAAGGACAAGTGTCCTAACACGCCAGCGGGCGCCAAGGTCGACGCGAGCGGATGTGAGCTCGACTCCGACGGTGACGGCGTAGTCGACAGCCAGGACAAATGCCCGGATACGCCCAAAGGCGATCGCGTTGATGCGTCGGGCTGTTCGTTCAAGGAGGAGCTGAAGCTGCCTGGCGTCGAGTTCGATCTCGACAAGGCAACGCTGCGACCGGAAAGCACCGCCGTGCTCGAAGGCGCGATCTCGGTGCTGAAGCGCTACCCCGATCTCAAGATCGAGGTCGCCGGACACACCGATGCGCAGGGCACGGATGCTTACAACATGAACCTCTCCAAGCAGCGAGCGATCGCCGTACTCGACTACCTGAAGGCCGGCGGCGTTAGTAACGTTCTCTCCTCGCGCGGCTATGGCGAGCGGCAGCCGGTGGCATCGAATGCCACGGCTGAAGGTCGGCAGGAGAACCGCCGCGTCGTACTGCGAGTGCTGGACTAAACGGCAACGGTTCTTGATTGCCTGGTGGCAAGGCCCGGCTCAGCGATGAGCCGGGCCTTTTTTATTTTGGGGGCAGCGGTCCGAATGCGGGATTGCCTTCTGTGAAGCAGTACGCTACTTGTAGAACGTTTCTCTTGAGGGAATCTCGTGGCTGCTAGCGCCGGCGCCGGTCTCTAGTTTGGTCGTTGCGGAGCATGACAATGAACACACTTTTGGGCGGACTGACGAGGTTTCTGGTCAGAGCCGCTATCGCTGCCGGTTGTTACACATTGGCCGCAATCGCGCCTGCCGCACCCCCGCCGCCGTCTGTCTTTGGACGCTCACCTGCGCTGACAGACGTAAGCCTCAGCCCCAACGGCAAGCGCCTCGTCTGGGCGGAATCGGTGCATGATGCGCCCGTCGTTGTAATCTACGATCTCGATCAGAAGAAGCAGCTGCGTAAATTTGCCGTCGGCGATGTGCTGAAGCTTCGTGACATGCGGTGGGCAGATGACGAAACAGTTCTGGTAACGGTGAGCCAGGTCCGTCAATTCTCCGACAAGCAGAACGATAAGTTCGAGTACTGGCGCACGCAAGCGGTAGACGTCGCAGGCGGCGGCGCCCGCACGCTGCTGCTGGACGACAATGCCCTGCGCGAGGACTACGTCACGGGAGCACGGCTAATCAATACGAAGACCACGATCCCGCACAGCGTGATCATGTCCTCGGTCGATATCACCGCCGCGAAAGATTTGTTCGCTGTGGATTCCCGCATCAAGCGCGGCAGGCGAGACAGCTCCTGGGTCAACAGCGTGTTTCTGGTCGACACACAAACGGGCAAGGGAAAGCGACTGGCGGCAGGATCACCCTACACCTTCGACTGGGTGGTCGATCACGCGGGCAAAGTCGTCGCGCGCACCGACTGGGATCCGGAGCAATCGATTTATCGCATTCTGGCAAAAGACGGCGGCGGCTGGCGCGAAATCTACACTGCCACGAACCGTGAGGGCCTGGACGTCGTCGCGCTATCAGCCGATGGAACATTCCTCTATGCACTTGGTGCAAATGGTCGAGCCAATCGCAAGCTCTGGCGACTTCCGCTGGATGGCGGTGGCGCCCAGATAGAATTCGAGGAGCCCAATGGCGACGTGGAAAACGTGCTGCTCAACGGCAATACCAATCTGCCGATCGGCGTCTACGTCGGCGGTGCCGGTAACGAATTGCGGTGGCTCGATCAGTCCGCCCGCAAGCAATATGAGGCGCTGCAAAAGGCGTTTCCGGCCAAAATCGTTCAGACCTACGGTCGTTCGGCTGACGGCAAACGCCTGTTAGCCCATGTGTCGGGTCCGTCGCAAGTCCCCACTTACTACCTGATTGATTTTGCGGCTGGCAAGGCAGACACGATTGGCGAGGAATACCCCGAGCTCGTCGATGTTCCCTTGGGCGAGGTGCGAACCATCAGCTACCGGGCCCGCGACGGCTACGAAATCCCAGGGTATTTGACCCTGCCGCCCGGCAAAGAGCCTACCAATCTGTCGCTGATCGTGTTGCCGCACGGTGGGCCTGAGTCACGCGACTATCTCGATTTCGACTGGCTGACCCAGTTCTTCGCCAGTCGCGGTTATGCGGTACTGCAACCACAGTTCCGCGGTTCGACAGGCTTCGGCGAAGCGCACCGCAAAGCGGGGTATCAGCAATGGGGCAAGCTGATGCAGGACGACGTGACCGATGGTGTCCGCTGGGTTGCCGAGCAGGGGATCGTCGATTCGCGCCGTGTCTGCATCGCAGGATGGAGCTACGGCGGATACGCGGCACTCGCTGGCGCGGCATTCACGCCGGACCTTTACCGGTGCGCCATCAGCATCAATGGCGTGTCGGACCTGCTGGTGATGCTCGGGACGACACAGCGTCGAGCCGGACGAGATTCCGACGCACTCGACTATTGGTACGACCACATCGGCAAGACCAGCAATCCGGACGTCATCGGCAGATCGCCCGCCCGCAACGTGGAGAAGATTCGCGCGCCAACTCTGTTACTGCACGGCACTGACGACGCAGTCGTGCCGGTATTGCAATCGCGCATCATGGCAACCGCCCTGAAGGAACGGGGTAAGGCGGTTGAACTCATCGAATTGCCAGGCGAAGATCACTGGTTGAGCCGCAGCGACACACGTACTCGCGTGTTGAACGAGATCGATCGCTTTCTGGCCGAGACCTTACCTGCGTCGGCGGCCAACTAAAGCGCGTCCCAGCGATCAGCTACTCGCTATAATTGTTCGCAAAGGCACGCGCACCGGCGGCAAGTACGCGCACGGCATCGCGCTCTGCAGGCTGAAGCAACGGATTCCAGATGTCGAAGATCAACACGACACGCAGCTCATCGCTGTCGTTGCGGGCTTCATGCTCGATCGTGTCGTCGAAGAGCATGATCTCGCCGACATGCCATTCACGCTCCTCGAACCCCACGCGGAAGCGGCAGTCGGGCGGGACAATGAGCGGCAGGTGCACGACCAGTCGAGCGTTGGTCTCACCGTTGTGCGGCGGGATGTGGGTGTGCGGCGCCAGGGCAGAAAACATGGCATTCGGGCACAGGCCACCGATATCCGCAGCATCGACCGTCGCGAGCGCCGCCGCGGTCTGCGGACACTGATCGAGATTCGCCTGCACGGGTTCACCGGCGCGCCACAGCTGGAATACACTCCAGCGATCGGAGTGATTCAGCTCCTGCCATTGGTTCACCGGATCGCCCGGATTGTAGGCGATGTAGGGATTGAACTGATCGCGGCTGGTCTTGAGCGCCGCCTCAATCTCCGCCCGAATGACGTCCGTCCTGGCCTCAAACGCTGGCACCCACGGGAAATCCTTGCGATCGAAAAAAGGGATCGCTGGCAGCCGCGGCACATAAAGCTGATTGGACTCCGAATAGTAGGGCTTGACGCGACCCGCCATGATTGCGGCCGCCTCGCGCCACCGGCTGGCCACTTCCGCCGGCAATTTTTCGTGCACCTCCGCCAGTCGCTTGCTCAGCGCGCTTTCGAGTGCGCGCGCGTGACGATCAACGACCGAGCGCGCGTGCTGCAATTGTTCCCGATGTGCAGCGGGCCAATGCGACTCCGGTGGGGAGATCTTAAGCGCGTTGCGGTACGTCGCTGCGGCTGCTGCAGCGGTGCCACGGCGCTCGAGCCAGTTCGCACGTGCTAACAAGGCGGGTATGAAATACGGATCGACAGCCAGCGCAGCGTCGATCGACTCGCGCTCAGCCGCCGCGTCTGATCGTTGCTGATGCACATTGGCAAGCGTCAGCAGGATCGCCTTGTCACGCGGTGCCGCCGCGCGCGCCGCCAGCAACATCTTCAGGCCGGTCTCCACTTCGCCGCGCTGCAGGGCGTGGATCGCGAGGCTGAAGAGTGCCTGCGGATTGTCAGGCTCGAGTTTGCGGACTTCCCGCCACAGACGCTCCGCTTCCTGCCAGCGGCCGGCGTTCGCTGCCTGCCCAGCCGCCTGCGCGAGCTGGGCTACTTGCGCTGGCGACATCTCTGCAGGGCGCTAGCCGCCGCCCATTTTGTCGTCATTCGTCGTGTACGGCCTATTCACCATCTCGTCGGCCGAGTCCCTCGCGCGCAGTTGCCGCTCGCGGTCCTGCCGACGTGTTGAGCAAACCCGCACGCCGCGCAAACGGGATCCGGTTTCCTTCATGACGCGACAGCGGATCACATCATCCTGGTCCGGTGCCACATGCGGAGCCGCGCCGTCTGCGGTCACGACCGCTCCGGCCTTGCCTAACAGGATGGCGAGTTCATCGATGCGGCCTTTGGTGCTGGCGCGTACGTCCGAGTTGAATGGAATGCGCGGACCAAACGGCGCGCCCTCGACCCCGTAGACCGACACGCCGGCACCGTCTGTATCGCGCGCCCAAATAATTGACTTGACCGGCAGTCGCGCCGCAACCGCATCCAATGCGGCGCCTTCCACGTTCGTCATCGCATCGGTGTCGCCGCCATACACAACTAACACGATGCCGTCTCGCGACCGGGCCGCTGCCTGCGACCGAACTGCCGCAAGGTCGCTGCCGCGCATGTCGGTGCGCCCCACCGCGACCGAAACCGATTCACCGGCATTACTTGCCTGCCCTAGCGCCGCCGAGCTGTATCCGAGTGTCGCACCTATGAGTGCCAATGCGCTCAACGCGACCTTGAGAAATTGTGAG
>JAGRJB010000577.1 GCA_020442965.1 Pseudomonadales bacterium | reverse complement strand
GAATCCGGTTCCGACGCCTGGAAGGCTTACATGCGCCGGCAAACCAATACGATCAATTATTCGCGCGCACTACCGCTCGCACAAGGCATCAAGTTTGATCTGTAACTTATTGATTTACAAAAGTTATTATTGAGAGGAAAGCAAGCCCGGTAGTGTCAGTTCGAGCTTTGCGCCGCCCCACTCGGACACTCCGATCGAGAGCGTGCCGCCATAGAGGTTCACGGTCTCCTGCACCATTGCGAGCCCGAGACCGTGGCCCGGGATGCTCTCGTCAGCGCGCCCGCCACGCCTGAGTACGCGTTCACGGTCCGCTGGCGCGATACCGCCGCCATCATCCTCGATGCTGATCGTCAACGCGTGCCGCGCGTCAGCGTGCGAGTTGATAGTGGCGATGAAACGCACGCGCTCGCGGCACCAGTGGCAGGCGTTATCGAGGACGTTACCGAGTGCTTCGGTGAGATCGGCGCGATCGCCAATGAATCTGACGGCAGGATCCACCTCGACCACGATAGACATGTCCTTGCCGCCATGCACCTTGAGTAATGCCGCCCGTAATTCGCTCACAATCTCGAGAACACTGCACGGCGCAGTTCCCAGCAATCGACCGCCGCTTGTTGCGGCACGGCGCATCTGATGCTCAATGATGCCGCTCATGCGATCGATTTCACCGCTCAACGCGTCCGTCTGTGACGTTCGGCTCACACCTTCGATCGAACTGCGCATCACGGCGAGTGGCGTCTTCAGGCTGTGCGCAAGATTGCCCAGCGTATCGCGGTAGCGCCTGATGCGGGTGCGCTCACCTTCGAGCAAGGCATTCAAGTTTGTGGTCACAGCGACGAGTTCTCTTGGCCAGGCAGTACCTAACTGATCGCGCTGCCCACTTTCGACCGCCTTGATCTCCTGCTCGAGCCGCCGCACGGGCGCTAACACCCAACGCATCAGGAATGCCAAGGTCAGCATCAGCAGCAACGTAAGCGCCGCAAACCAGCTGATCAACTGCTGGCGAAAGCGCCGCAGCTGGGCCTCATACGTCGTG
>JAGRJB010000576.1 GCA_020442965.1 Pseudomonadales bacterium | reverse complement strand
TTGCCGGCGCCGGTTTCGCCGGTGACGACTGTTAGACCAGCGTGCAGTTCGATCTCGACCGAATCGATGATGGCGAAATCGCGAATCTGCAGATGCGTCAACATGGGTAACTACTCGATCGTGTCATAGGCGCCGCGACCCCAGTGCAACTTGGAACGAAGCAGACGGTAATACTCGAAACCGGCCGGGTGCAGCAGCCGTATTTTGCGCCTCGAACGATGAATTTCGAGCCGATCACCGGGCAGAAAGTCGCCGGCTACCACGCCGTCGCAGGTCACTTGCGCGCGTGCTTCGAACCGCTCGATGAGTGTGACCGTGACCACGCTGTTGGCCGAGATGACGATCGGTCGATCGGACAGCGTATGCGGGCAAATGGGCGCCACGACCAATACATCGAGGTGCGGCGAGATGATCGGCCCACCGCAGGAGAGCGCGTACGCAGTCGACCCGGTGGCGCTCGCGACAACGAGGCCGTCGCCGCCGTGATTATTGACATATACGCCGTCAATCCAGGTCTCGAAGTCCAGCATGCGCCCGGTTTCCACCTTTTGCACGACGACGTCGTTGAGCGCCAGGATCCGACTCTCCCCTCGACCGGGTCTCAGCAACCGCGCCTCGAGCAGCGGCCGTTCGTCGACCTCGCTTTTGCCCGCGAGTGCCGCGTCGACGGAGGCAATCATGTCCTGCGGCAAGACGTCGGTGAGGAAGCCCAAGCGCCCGCGATTGATCCCGATCAGCGGTACATCCTTGTCCGCAACGAGTCGTGCCGCGTAGAGCAGAGTACCGTCGCCGCCGATCGCGACCATCAGCTTGGCGCCATCGGCGAGTTGACTTTCCGGCACGCGTTCGATCTGCAAGTCGGGCGGCAGGGCGAGTTCGCTGCCGAGGGCAATCCGCGGACGGATCGCCCGTTCTGACAAGTGCTCGATCAGGATGCGCGCGGATTCGGCAACGCGCTCATCGGCGAATCGGCCGACAATCGAGCACGTGGTTTCGATGATTGTCATAGTGCTTTGTAGCATGCGGCCGCTCGCCGTGGAACGATGCGATAGTTCCTTGACTGCAAGCTGTCGTCTTGGGTAGTTTGACGGCAGTCTCCTGACTGACATGGATCATGCCGAACGAGACTCCCGACGACCTCAAAGAGCGCGAGCAGCACCTTCTCACGGTACTGATCGAAAGCTATATCCGCGACGGGCAGCCGGTCGGATCCCGTGCTCTCACGCGCGACTCGGGCTTGCAACTCTCGTCGGCTACCGTTCGCAATATCGTCGCCGATCTCGAGCAGCT
>JAGRJB010000575.1 GCA_020442965.1 Pseudomonadales bacterium | reverse complement strand
AGGCTTCGGCGGCGAAATGATCGTGCGGCGTGCTTGTGTGGTGTTGGTCGCTATCGCATCGTTGGTTGCGTGCGGCACTTCCGCCGCGCTCGAGTTGCCCGCGACCTGCCGTGATCAAGCGCCGCTCGCTGGCAAGCCTGCCACGATCGCCGAGCTGCGCCAGCGGGTGGAGTCGATCGGCGAGACGGATCCTGCCGAGGCGGTACGCATCCTGTGCGTCACCATCCCGCGGGTCGCAGCCGAGTACGGCGGCGATTCGCTCGAACTCGCCCAGTGGGCACAAAACCTGGCCACGCCGCTGATCGCGTATTTCGACAAGTTCGCGGAGGCGCGTGCATTGCTCGAGTTCGCACAGCCGATACTGATCAAGAAGTTAGGGCCGGACGCCCCCGAGATCGCGGAGTTGCACGTCGCTGGCGGATGGATGTTCTTTCGCCAGGGCCGGCTGGCCGAATCGCGTGCCGAATGGGCGGCGGCTCTTGGTATTCGTGAGGTAGTGCCCGGAGAGAAGCAGATTGAGCTGCAGAAGGTGTTGGTAGGTCTGTCACAGGTTGAGCTTAGCCAACGCGATTTCGCGGCTGCTCGCGCGTCACTCGAACGAGCGCAAACCATACTCAGTGAGAATCGCGAGACTGCGAGCGAAGCGGCCGCCGCGATTGAGAATGCACTTGCCAACATTTCGATGCTCGAGGAGAAATATGGTGAGGCGCGTGCGCATGCCGAACGGCTGCTCGAGATCGAGCAGCAGCTGCCTTACGGTCCGGCGCAGCTTGTTCCAGCGCACGTGCTGCTCGGTCGTGCGCTGGAGCAATTGGACGAGTTCGACCGTGCGGAAGCGACGTTGCGCCGTGCGGTCGAGATCGCTGAGTCGAACAATGGCCCATTGCAACGTCATCATCTCGCTGCACTGACGCAACTAACGAACCTGCTGAATTCGCGCGGCAAGCCACGGGAGGCCCTGCCGTTTGCGACCAGTGCGCTCGAAGTCGCCGAGACGGAGCTTGGGCCCGAAGCCCCGACGCTGGTGAAGGTACTAGACACCCTGGCCGGTGTACATCTGGCGCTTGGGGAACTGCCACCGGCGCTGACTTACTATCAGCGCGCCGACTCGATCGTCATGACCCATCGCGACGACGTGCAGAAGCAGATATTGGTGCAGCACTATCGCGGGTTGGGAAATGCCTATGCGGCGGTCGGCGAGCGCGCGCAGGCGGATGCAAGCTTCGCCATGGCTCTCACGATAGCTGGCGATGACGCGACCTTGTCGATGGAACGTGCGGCGACGCTGCTGGCGCGTGCCCGCGCAATCCCCGACGACGATGACGCCAGCGCGCAGGAGCTGCTCGGCCAGGCGCACGACTTGTTTGCATCGCGACTCCCGGCAGGTCATCCAACGCTGCTCAGGGTCGCAAATGAACTATGCGCGGTGGAATTGCGTGCGCGCCCGCACAGGACACCTGGCTGCGACGAAGCGGATCGCATGCTGCGCGCCATGCGAACGGCTGATCCTGGCTTGCGCTATGCCGTCTACGAAAATGCGAGCCGACGCGCCGAGCTCAATCAGGACAGCGCGGGTGCCTACGACCTGGCGGTTCGCGCACTGGCCGCCGCGGAATCG
>JAGRJB010000574.1 GCA_020442965.1 Pseudomonadales bacterium | reverse complement strand
CGGCAAGCCGATCATCAAGCGCGAGTACTGGCAGCATAAGTTCGTCGATCTCGCTACGAAACTCGAGGCGGCGCGCGCGCTCACGTATCGAGCGGCGGAAGACTACAACCAGGAGAAGTTCGTCAAGAAGGAGCAGCTGTCGTTCGACACGGTCAAGCTCATCTCCATGGCGAAGGTCTTTGTCGGCGACGTGATCAGCGAGGTCGCCGACCAGTGTATGCAATTCCACGGCGGCGCCGGTTACATGGAGGAGTACGATGTGGCGCGCGCCTGGCGCGATCAGCGGCTCTTTCGAATCGGTGGTGGAACGACCGAAACCATGCGCTACTACCTGGCGAAGCTGATGGGCATGTGAGACGCGCTCACGCGCCCAACTAACGTTCAGCGAACGGTTCGAGACGGGTGGAGCCGAGCTCGCCGAGCCAGGGCGCGTCGTTGCTCGGGCCTGCGGCTTAGCGCCGACCAGGAACGATACAGAACGGCTCGGTCGACCAGGTTCCGTCTGGATTCTCTTCGGCGCGCACCTGGCCGCAGGTGCCGGTGGGATCGCAGCACGGCACATAGCCCGCCGCTGGAGCCGGGCAATTGCTGACGCTTTCGCTGGTGCAGAATCCGGCGGGCGGCGCCGGTGGATCGAATCGGATTGGCGACGGAAGGATGACAAAGGTCGCCTCGAGGCGCTGGTCCTCGATTTCGCCGATGCATCTGTACTTGCCGGGTGCCTGCACGGCCTTCTGGAGCACGTACGCCGGCGGGTTCACCGAAGTGTCGAGCTCGTAGATCTCTGCGGGCGGCGGAAGCACCGTCACAAAACTCAATTCGCTACCGGTCGTGCTGGGCGCATCGACTGCGAGTTGAGGCGGATGGTTGACCGGATTGTTGAAAAATTCGAGCGTCTGCCAATACATCCGGACCGAGGCGTCTTCGCGCCCGCTCGTGTAACGAAACACGCAGTAGACTTCTTGACCTTGGTAAAAGATCGAGCGCTCGCGAATCGCGCTCTGATCGCCGCTCGTATAGAGCTCGATGGCGCCGCTCGTGTTGCAACCCGACGCCAACGCGGCCGCGAGAGTCCCTGCCAGCGTCGCGTCGATACCGCGTCGAACGAATGCGCCCGTCA
>JAGRJB010000573.1 GCA_020442965.1 Pseudomonadales bacterium | reverse complement strand
CTATCTCTCGACCAGTTCGACCCTGCGGTTCTTGACGCGCCCTGCTTCGGTTCGATTGCTCTCGACCGGCGCCAACATGCCGACGCCCCGCGGCACGAGACGCTTGGCGTCAATACCCTGCTTCGACACCAGCGCCTGCACGACCGCCGCCGCGCGCTTTCTCGAGAGTTCGACATTGAAATCGAGCGCCCCCTGGTTATCCGTATGACCAACGACTAACAGGTTGATCTTTGGATTCGCAACGAGATACTTGGCGATTTCGTCGAGCTGACTCGCCGAGGCGGGCTTCAAGACGGCGCTATTCGTGTCAAACAGCACGCCGTAGAGCAGCGCCTTGCCAGTGGTTGCAATACTGCTCTTCATCGCCGCCGCGTCGACCTGAACCTGACCTGTCGCTGCCGCGCGGGGCTGGATGACAATCTGGTAGATCGCCGGGCGGGCCGTGACGTTCTTGGCGTCATCTTCGTACCTACCGATCATGACCAATGCATACAGCGGCGCCGCGGTCGTACCTCCCTGGGCCGCGACAAAATACGACTCGGAATTGGCGAAACTGGCATTGCCCATCCGGAACCTGTCGATCGGCGTGTCCTTCGCGTACACACTGCCATGCGAGATCTCGCCGCAGTCCGATGGCGCGCAACTGTAGAGCACGCGGAACCCACCTGTCTTGAGCGCAGCCACATAGTTGCGGAACACTTCCGCGGCAGTCGTCTGGGCGGGCGCCGCATACAGGAAACGAAATACAATACCCTCGACGTCACGTGATTTCTTGGCAGCCGCGCGCTCCGTCTGGTAGTCCCAGGCCAAGGGCCCCAGCTCCATGCGGATCTTCTCGAACGGTGTTTCGGTCGCCGCGACCAGGGTCGCGCCGTTGTAGCGCTTGATCGCGGGATGATCTTTCAATTCCGCCGCGGTCGCCTGCGCAGCAACCAGGCAAGATAGCAACAGCACGCTCGCGCACATGCTAACGATTGAGATGTCGCGAGTCACTAACTTCATGTTCTATCCCGTGCAGGCATTCAGGCGCAAAGTATCGCGCGATGCCTGCGGGCAACCAAACGTTGCGACTTGGCGACAGCTATTTCGTTACGACAGGCACGCAACCAACCCGGGATCATCTGATCACTCAGGCGCCGTACAAGGGCTTCTTCAACTTCCAGCGCTTATGCGACCAGGGCCAATCGGGTGGTGCCGATCGGATCTGCGCTTCTACCAGAGCCGCGTAGCGTTCGGTGAATTCGCCACGTTCGAGTTTCTCGCCCGCAGTCGCGAGCGGCCGGAAACTCATGACGTAGCGGCCGCGGCCCGTGCGCCGCAGCTCGATAAACAGCGCCGCATAGTGCGTCGCTCTAACAATTTCCTCAGCCCCCAGGAAAAAAGCCGTGTCGCGATTGAGGAAGTGCAGCCAGTGTTTGCGTTCGCTGTTGACTGGCTCTTGATCGGCGACCATCGCGATCGCGCGCGGGGTTGCGCGCTTCTTGATGATATCGGCGAGCAAGGTATCGGCCGGCACCATGCGGGCGCCGAATCGCGTGCGGATCTTCAACATCTCGCGCTCCGCCCAGCTATCCACCAGCGGCTTGTAGGCGGCATCGAGCGGATAAGACAGCTGCGCGCTCAAGGAGAGGAGCATCCATTCCCAGTTGCACTGATGCGCGGCGACGCAGAGTACCGGCTTGCCGACTGCCAGCAGGCGTTCCAGCTCCGGGAGATTGCTGATGCTCACACGTTCGGTAATCTCCGCGCGCGACAGACGGGCTGATTTGACTATCTCGAGCAGCATATCGGCGAAACCGCGATAATAGTCGCGTATGACCGTGCGCAGCGTCGCTTCGTCGAATTCCGGAAATGCGATTCGTAGATTGCCTTCGACGACATGACGACGATACGGAAAGACTCGATCGGCGAGCACGGCCAGAAAGCGCGCGAACGCGTGCAGCCAAGACAACGGCAGCGCTGCAAAAATGCGCACCCACCAGGCCGACGGCGCAGCCTCAGCGAGCGAAATCTCCCTATTCATCCGGCATCCGAACCGCCAGCGCCTCGAATCATGGCCGGCGATTCTAAGCCGATTCAGCCGATCTTACAGGCCCATCGCCCGCCGTTGCGGCGCTGATTGCATGTGAACGATCGCCTGAGCAGAGATGGGTACGCGATTGGCAGCGTAGCAAAGCTGATGAAACGCGTTGGCATCGGTCAGGCGCAGGGTCGACGTGATCATTCGATCGATGATCGGAAAGATGAGTCGGTAGCAATAGTCGACGCGAATCTTGAGCAAGTTCGCCTGCTGGATGGTTTGCTGCGACGATGCGCCGTTGCGTCGGCGATACTGCAGGTTGTCGTTGGGAATCTGCCGCACGCCGAACTGGCTCTCTTCGAAGTCTGCGAACGAGGCGCGCGTCGGGTTCAGCACCCGGAGCCGCGTGCGGATGGGATTCATCACATCAGCGCGCGCCGATATGTAAGCGCGCCCAACCACGCCCGCGACATTGGCATTGGTCAGCTCCGTATCCGTCCGCGCGTAGAGCGGTACGAGGCCCTTCGCCAGATAGTTGTTCATCTGCGTCTTGCTGCCGTTGTGAACCGAACCGGCACGGGCAGCGAGAAACGTCGCGTAGTTCAGCGTGTTCTTCGCCGTGTACAACAGCCCGAGCTGCAAGATCGCCATCGCCATCGGAATCATGACAAACAACGCGACGACGTAGAACTCGACGGTCGCCGCACCGCGCAGCGCGAACTTGCCACGCAGTTTGCGACGCCGCGTCACTTTGCAGCCACCGCAGCGTTCGTGGGCCCGCCGCGCGCCAGATTGGCCGGCACCAACGCATCAAGCGCCTTGATAAAGCCATCGAGATTGCGGCGATCGTTCCGCTCGACTGCGCGCTGGCGCGCCTCCGCGGCCGAACTGCTGGCGAGCGCGGCATAGGCAAGCGCCCGATTGTGCCACAGGTGCAAATCGTCGCGACCAAAGTTGACAGCGGCATCGTAGGCTTGGACCGCCAATTGAGGTCGATTGGTACGCAGAAAAATTGTTCCGAGTGTGTACCAGACATCCGGATCCAGCATTGATCAGTACATTACACCGTGCAGCACGAACGCCACGAGCGACAGCATCAGCATGCCTAACATGATCGCAAGCAGTGTCTCGGCGTGTGAATGCGAGACGCTCCGCGTGTCGGGCGACTCGATCCACTTGCGGATGTGATGAAAGCGGATGACCGAAAACAAGATCAGCAACATACCAAATGCGAGCAGTACACCGGTGAGCACGCCGGGCAGAGGCGCGACAGAACCCACTCGGGCGATCAGAAGGCCGAAGCCCACGATCGCGATGGACGTGCGTACCCAGGCCAAGAATGTTCTTTCATTTGCTGCATGATCTGGATAGTTCTTGATCATGAAAACTCCCTGTGCGGGCATCCGTTGCGCAGACGCTGCGATAATGATCAATCCATTCTATCTGCACCACCGCGCCACCGGGTCTGTTCCAGTTGCGCGGACGCGGCACGAGGCCGTTGTCACAAGCGAACTACCACGCTGGTTGACGGTATGGCGCAACACCCTCATGACTATCTCGCGATCAGTCGGCGCGGCGCTTCTGAGGTGCTGCATGCGCCCAAATATGGTGCCGGGGAGAGGAATCGAACCTCCGACCTACGCATTACGAATGCGCCGCTCTACCAACTGAGCTA
>JAGRJB010000572.1 GCA_020442965.1 Pseudomonadales bacterium | reverse complement strand
TTATATCTATCAGTCCGCATTTGCACTGGGCTTGTTCGGTGCTGTCTTGCTCTTCATCGGCATGCGCAACAACAACGAGGTGTCTGCTACCTGGTACGGCTTTTGGGCTGGCACGTTTCTCTGGACTGGCTGGGTCGAGTTCGCGTTTGTGTGGTCGGCCAAGTTTCTCGGTGTGCCCGATCTGATGGATAGTGCGGTCGCTGGCCAAATTGCTACCAAAGCCGAGTACCTCGTCATGATGTCCTCGATCGGTGTGCTGGGCGCGACACTGGTCTATTTCCTGTTGAACAAAGAAACCAAGTGCAACTTCTTTCTGTGGTTTCAGCGAAACGCTGGTTTGAAGACCGGCAAGCCCACGCCCGGGCATCAGCGCAACTTTGCGGCCATCATGGCGCTCGAAACGGTCTATGTCACCTGGTTCTTCTACTTGGTACTGCTGTTCATTTACGACGAGAACATCCTGGGCGATCATCACCCGGTCACGTACGGCGTGTTCTTTCTGTCGGTGATCTGGGCCGCCTATCTGTTCCAGCGGTTGATGAAGTTCTGGAAAGTCACCACGGCGATTCGCTACGGTATTCCAACCGCGATCATCGCTTGGAATGCGGTTGAAATCGGCGGCCGCTGGCATCTGTTCACGGAGTTCTGGGAACGGCCGCAGGAGTTCGCGCTCGAGATGAGTCTGTTTGCGCTCGGCCTCATCATTGCCGCGGTTCTCGCGGCACGCACGCCGGCGCACAAGAAGTCGGAACTGTCGCGCCAACAGTTCGAAGCTGCGGAGAAGCTGCCCGCAAAGAGCTGACTTCGCTCGGGGCCCGGCCGAGGTGACCTGCGAGTCTCGGCCGCGCAGGTCCTGCATCAATTCACGGACGTGGTGCCCCGCGAGCCGGCCGGGGACAGGAAGCCAATAGGCGCGGCTTTCGCGGGGCTATTGAAGATCCTCTCGGCGCCGCCTTTGCCTTGACCACAGCGATTCATGCGCGAGCAGTAGCGCTCGCACGGGATTACAAGTCGGGATTTTGCGAGTCATCGATCGTCGCGGCGACTATCGATACTCAATGCCAGGTAGTGGTAGGCGAGGATCTTCAGCAGGGAAGAACGTTCGCCAGCCTCACAACTAGCAATCCGTTCCAGGAGTCGCGCAGCGCTCAACCAGCGCAGTCGCCAACAGTTCTCCGGTACGGGTCGGATCGCTATCGGCCACGAGCGGGCGCAGGGTCGGCCAATATCGTTTGCAGCCTTTCCCGTAACGCGCTACACCGTGGAGATCTCCCATCGGCGCAACCTGCCGAACGAACGAAGGATATGCGCGAACGACGACGTGTCCGTTGTCTGCGAGAGTTACGCTTGGTCGTACCAGGCGCGCGCTCGGAGGCAGTCCGAAGGTGCATCGCCAGGCAGGTGGCCGCGGCTGGCCAAAAAATTTCACTGTTGATTTTGGGCGTGCTGCCGATGCCCGAGTAGGATGGCGGACCTGACCCAGCCCCGGAGCTTCGACTGGACGCGAGTTCTCATCGACTGTTCCGGAAATGATTCGACCAGCGCAAGCTGCTCAAAAGGCCCGCGGACTGACGAATATGGATTGGCGCGTGGCGCCCGCCGAGCCACTACCGTTTGAAGACAATTCATTTGACCGCGCCGGATAGACTATCTGCCCCGCGGCATCCGGCCGCGAGAGCCTCTTTGACGAAGCTGCACAACTGCTGTTCGTAGTCGACGTGACGCTCGACGACAGCAACGATCAGACGATGGGCAGAACGCCCAATTTGCTGGGCCAGGGAGTTGATTCTCGCGCGCATATTTGACTTAAGCCACGCGCAGGATTCGGCGTTCCTTCGCTTTGCGTCAACAACCTGCTAAGCTCACAAGATTCAATAATTAAGCAATGCTTTAAACGAATGACATCCCCTGAATCTCTCGCGCAGTGGGCGCAAGCCGTCGCCGACCCGTCACGAATACGAATTCTTGCGATCTGCGCTAGAAATGGGACGAATGTCGGCGATCTTGCCGCTATCTTGGGGCAGAGCGATCCGTTCATCAGCCACCATCTCAAGTCGTTGTGTGCGGCGGGTTTGCTGACCAAACGTCGACGCGGTCGGCACGTCGAGTATCGCGTGACCAACGATGCGGCCATCGCAGCCTGGGTCGCGCTCGTGCTGGGGCAACTGGGGGAACGCGACTCGGTGCTTTTGGCGGATCAGGCAGCCGCCGCACGAGTGATCTCGCACCCTTCGAATCGCGTTGCACGACTCGAGCCCGAGTTGTTAGCGACGAGCCGCATCGAGCGCACTCTGATTCAAGTTCTGCAAGCAACTACCCAGCAACTGTCGCGAGAACGACCGGCGGCCAGCTCGGCAGCTGCTGCGGCGTTGCGCTGCTGTCTGGTGGATTCGCGCAGTCTGGCCGTTGTCCATGCCGTTGCTGCGATCGCGACGGAACTGCATGTGTTGACGCAAGACATTGCCAGTGCGCGAACGCTACGTGCGTCGCTGCGGCGGGTTGGAGTCGACAATGCGGTCGTGGCCACGACCCGCTCGTTGGCCGCGAGCGCGCAATTTGACGCAGTCGTGCTCGATCGCAGCGCTGGGTTTCCCGCCACTGATTCGCGCGGCGGTCGCGATCGCGACGCCGGACTTGACGAATTGCTGCGCGCCTACGCACCCACGCTATTGCCGCAAGCACGTGCGTGGATTTTCGTCCCCTACGATGCGCTCGATCGGGGCAGTGTGCAGGAGCATCCGCTGATGCGCTTGCGCCGCCTCTTGTCGGAGCAGGGCTACTTCTGCGATCAACTGCAGCCCATCGAAGCGGATGGACAGCATTTGTTGGTTGCGAGCGCGACGCGCCGAACTGGCGCCAGTCGCGTTGCGTGATCGCGAGTTAGTAAGAACAAACCAGAGCCTACCGAGATCGCACTTCATGTCTGACAGCACACAACCTATCCAGGTTTCGTTCGAGTTCTTTCCGCCGGTGGATGCCGCAATGGAAGACACGCTCTGGCGATCAGTCCGGCGGCTGGCGCCATTGGCGCCTCGTTTCGTGTCGGTGACCTACGGGGCGGACGGTTCCACGCGTGCGCGTACGCATAACGTTGTGACGCGCGTGCAGCGAGAGACGCACTTGACCGGCGCGCCGCACCTCACCTGCATCGGTGCGTCGCGCGAGGAAATACTCGACATCGCCCGCGAATACTGGGCCGATGGCATCCGCCACATCGTCGCGCTGCGAGGGGATCCGCCGAAAGCTGCCAAGGGCTACCAACCGCATCCGGGTGGATTTGCCTATGCGGCGGATCTCGTCGCGGGCCTACGCTCAGTCGCCGACTTCGATATCTCCGTCGCCGCCTATCCCGAAACCCACCCGGAAGCGTCCTCGAGCGATGCGGATTTCGCAAATCTCAGACGCAAACTCGACGCGGGCGCGACCCGGGCGATCACGCAGTTCTTCTACGATACCGATGCCTATCTGCGCTTCCGCGACCGCGCGGCGGCCGCGGGCGTTACTGCCAGCATCGTGCCAGGGATCCTGCCAATCACGCGCTTTCCGCAGGTGCTGCGCTTTGCTGCGATGTGCGGCGCGTCTATCCCCAATTGGCTGCAGGATCGATTTGTCGGCCTCGACGATGATGCAGAGACGCGGCAACTCATCGCCGCCAACGTCGCTATCGAGCAGGTATCGCGCCTGCGCCAACACGGCGTGACCGAATTTCACTTTTACACTTTGAACAGAGCGGAGTTGACTTATGCGATCTGTCACGCAATTGGGGTGCGCGCCGCAGCGGTTGGAGTACGCGCATGAATGAATCCAACGACCAAACCATCCGCAACCGACGCGAGCAGCTGTTGTCCGCGCTCGGTGAGCGGATTCTGGTGCTGGACGGCGCGATGGGGACGATGATCCAGCGTCTCAAGCTGAGCGAGCAGCAGTTCCGCGGCGAGCGTCTGGCCGCTACGGAGCGTGATCTCAAGGGTAACAACGACATTCTGACCCTGACCCAACCT
>JAGRJB010000571.1 GCA_020442965.1 Pseudomonadales bacterium | reverse complement strand
GTGCAAATGCAGACCGCTGTTGCCGCCGATCAACCGACCGTTCTCGTAACGGGCGCCAATCGCGGACTGGGCCTCGTCTGGACGCAACAGTACGCCGCGCGCGGCTGGAACGTGATCGCCACCGCGCGCCAGCCCGATGAGGCGACCGAACTCGACGCACTGGCGAAGCAAACGGGCCGCGTGCGTATCGAGCAGTTGGATGCGACCGATGCGAAGTCGGTCGACGCTCTGGCTGGTCGTCTCGCGGGGCAGCCGATCGATATTCTGATCAATAACATCGGCGTGCTGGGCGATGAAGCAGAGCAACGACTCGGAAGTCTCGCGGCCGATCGATTCGACTACTACATGCGGACCAATGCGTTGTCAGCGCTACTCGTGACTGAGCGCCTGCTGCCAAATATACGTGCGGGTAAGCTCAAGAAGATCGCCGGGATCAGCGCAGTAGTCGCCTCGTTCGCCGTCTATCCGCGCATCCACTCGGGTTTGTACTACTACAAGGCCAGCAAGGTTGCGCTCAACATGATCATGCGCAATATCGCGATGGATACGCAGCGCGATGGCATCGCGGTTGCCGTCTTGTCGCCGGGCGTCGTCAATACTTATGGTACGTCGTCGAATCAGGAAGCCATGTCCCCGCAGATGCTGCGCAGCATGGTCGATATCGAGACAAGCGTCGCGGGCATGATCAAGGTCATGGATCAGTTGACGCTCGACGGATCGGGTCGCTGGTACCGCTACTCCGGTGAGGCGATCGAGTGGTAGTGAACCGTTTGTTAGCAGGTGTACTGAAATGAGCACGACCCGTCAGCCCGAGCATCGACACGCTGCGCGAGGCCAGACCACGGCGATCGATCCGGTGTGTGGAATGACCGTCAGGATCTCGCCGACAGCGCTGACTGCAACCCATCAGGGCGAGCGCTACTACTTCTGCGGCGCCAAGTGCCAGACGCGCTTCACGGCCGAACCGGCGCGCTTTCTCGGCGGCGATGCCGCTAATAACGCGACACTGAGCGGTGAGGCGGCGGCGCCCGGGACACAATGGACCTGTCCCATGCATCCGGAGATCATCCGGTCTGCGCCGGGCCCGTGTCCGATCTGCGGCATGGCGCTCGAGCCGATGACGCCCAGCGAAAGCAGTGAGCCGAGCGCCGAGCTCATCGACATGACGCGCCGCTTGTGGGTCGGGCTGGCACTCACCCTGCCGGTCTTCGTCGTGGAGATGGGCGGACATCTGTTCTCGTTGCCAGCGTGGCTAGGCGGAAAAACCAGTTCCTGGCTACAGTTCGCGCTGTCGACACCGGTTGTCTGGTGGGCCGGTTGGCCGTTTTTCGAGCGTGGTTGGGACTCCCTCAAGACTCGTCATCTCAACATGTTCACGTTGATCGCCATGGGTACCGGTGTCGCCTGGGTTTACAGTGCTGTGGCGGTCGTTGCGCCGCACATCTTTCCGGCGGCTTTTCGCTCCGCTACCGGGACGGTCGCCGTCTACTTCGAGGCGGCCGCCGTGATCATCGTGCTGGTATTGTTAGGACAGGTGCTGGAGCTGCGGGCACGCGCCGCCACAGGTGGCGCGATTCGGGCGCTGCTCGATCTGTCGCCGAAGACGGCGCGCCGTGTCAATGCTGAGGGTGGTGATGAAGAGGTGCCGTTGGATCAGATCGCGGTCGGAGACAGCTTGCGGATACGGCCCGGAGAGCGTGTTCCGGTGGACGGTGTGCTGCTAGAGGGGCGCGGAGCGGTTGACGAATCGATGGTGACCGGCGAGTCGA
>JAGRJB010000570.1 GCA_020442965.1 Pseudomonadales bacterium | reverse complement strand
GGCGGGCCGATGTTCCATGCCGATCAGGTGGGTCTGTTCAATGTCGTGCGCCGGATGCGCGAGTTCGCTGCCAATCCACATGGCGACCCCGGATTCTGGCAGCCCGCGCCGCTGCTGTTAGCATTGCAGGAGCATGGTAAGAAGATCGCTGATGCGCACACGGTGCGCGCCAAGCGGGCGACGCCTGCCAATCGCAAGTCCCCGCGCCGCACCCGTGCGGTCGCGCGCAAGACCGAACGGCCTAACACCAAGAGACTCAAGAAGACGCGACCTGCCAAGGCGGCGAGCAAGCGACGGTCGACCAAGAGGACACGACGATGAGCGATGCGGTAATTGTTTCGACTGCTCGCACGGGGCTCGCGAAATCCTGGCGCGGCGCGTTCAATCTGACCCACGGCGCAACGCTCGGCGGCCATGTCATTCAGGCCGCGATCGAACGCGCGGGAATCGAGCCGGCAGAAGTGGAAGACGTCCTGATGGGTTGCGCCAATCCCGAGGGTGCGACAGGGATGAATATCGCGCGCCAGGCGGCCCTGCGGGCCGGCTGTCCGGTCACGACCGCAGGCGTCACGGTCAATCGATTCTGTTCGTCCGGATTGCAGACGATCGCGTTCGCCGCACAGCGCATTATCGCTGGCGAATCGGACGTGCTCGTTGCGGGTGGGCTGGAGTCGATATCCTGCGTGCAGAACGACAAAATGAATCTGCACATGATCAAGGAGGCGTGGCTCGAGCAACACAAGCCCGAGATCTACTGGACGATGCTGCAGACTGCCGAGAACGTCGCTCAGCGCTACAAGATTCCACGCGAGAAGCAGGATCACTACGGCGTTGCAAGCCAGCAGCGCGCTGCGGCAGCACAGACCGCCGGCAGGTTCAAGGATGAAATCGTTCCAATGACCGTACGGATGGGCGTGGGCGAAAAAGCAACTGGTCAGCTAATCACTCAAAAAGTGACGATCGCCGCCGATGAGGGGATTCGTCCGGATACCACTTATGAGGCAGTCTCGAAGATTCGCGCGGCGACTCCGGGTGGCGTGATAGCGGCTGGCAACGCCAGTCAGTTTTCCGATGGCGCCTCGGCCTGCGTCG
>JAGRJB010000569.1 GCA_020442965.1 Pseudomonadales bacterium | reverse complement strand
CGCGCTTTACGAGCAGCTCTGCGCGACCAACCCGGCGCCGTTTGCGGCTTTGCTGCAATGGCGTGACGTGGCGATCGTGTCGTCTTCTCCTGAGCGCTTGCTCGAGATTCACGGCCGCGAAGTCAGTACGCGGCCCATCGCTGGCACGCGACCGCGCAGCCAAGCTCGCCATTCGGATTCACTCGATCTGCAGGAACTCATTGCGCATCCCAAGGAGCGCGCGGAACACGTGATGCTGATAGACCTCGAGCGCAACGATCTCGGCAGGATCTGTGAGCAAGGGACCGTGGCAGTGAACGAATTCATGATCACCGAGTCGTACGCACACGTTCATCACATTGTCTCCAATGTGCGCGGCACACTGCGCGCCGATGTGAGCCCGGTTGCTGCCCTGCGCGCCGTTTTTCCGGGTGGCACTATCACGGGCTGCCCGAAAATTCGGTGCATGGAGATCATTGCGGAGCTGGAAAATGCCGCGCGTGGATTTTATACAGGATCACTGGGCTATCTCAGCAACGACGGACAATGCGATTTCAATATCCTCATTCGTACGCTGACTGTGCAGGGCGGTCGCATCGAACTGCGCGCGGGAGCGGGCATTGTCGCCGACTCGATTCCTGAGCGCGAGTTAGAGGAAACTCGCGCCAAGGCGCGCGGCCTGCTGCTGGCGCTGGGCGCCGGCGAATGAGTCATGGTGCGGCGGAACCGCTCATGACCTGGGTCGATGGCGAATCGCAGTCATCCGTATCAATTCTTGATCGCGGACTGCAATACGGCGATGGTGTATTCGAAACGATCGCATGCCGTCGCGGATGCTTGCGCTTTGTCGCGCAGCACGTGGCCCGTCTGCAGCAAGGTTGTGAGAGATTGCAGATCGCGTTCGACGCGCACCGCAAACTGACTGCGGAACTCGAGCGCGCCAGTCGGCTCGCACCGCCGGTCGCGATCATCAAGGTCATCGTAACTCGTGGCGATGCGCTGGCTCGCGGCTATGGGTCTGTGGGTCGTGAGTCGCCGCGGCGCATCGTGACCATGTGGCCCGATGCGCCGTTGCCAGAGTCGCTCCGCGCCCAAGGTGCCGCGGTGCGCTTTGGCCAGCTGCGGCTGGCGCGCAACCCAAGGCTAGCCGGGATCAAGCATCTCAATCGCCTCGAGCAGGTGCTCGCACGCGCCGAATGGCACGATGCTGGGACCTTCGAATCGCTTCTCACGGATAGCGAAGGGCACCTCGTTTCGGGCACCATGAGCAACGTGTTCGCACTCAAGGGACAAACGCTCGTAACGCCACCGGTAGACCAATGCGGTGTCGCGGGCGTACTGCGCGCCGTG
>JAGRJB010000568.1 GCA_020442965.1 Pseudomonadales bacterium | reverse complement strand
GAAATGCAGCAGAACGCCAGCCGCGACAGCTGGTCGTTCGAAAAGACCGAGGAGCGCCTGGCGCAGATCATGCACAACATCCATGACGCTTGCGCGGAGACCGCTGAGAAATACGGCGCGCCAGGTGACTACGTGTTAGGGGCTAACATAACCGGCTTCATTCGCGTGGCGGACGCGATGCGCTCCTTGGGGGTAATCTGACGAACGATAGTGGTTGTCGATCCGCCGGAGACGATTCGCGCCAGATCGCCTGCGTGGCGAGTGGCGCAGCCATGATCAGCTTCGCACCGACGTCGGCGCCTTCGAAACCAAAGACCTCGTACGGCGCTTCAAGAGAACCCCGTGGCCGCTGCAATGCGAGTTCGTCAAGCGTATTCGCTTGCGTCGAATCTTTGCAGCCCGCATCACCGCGACGTCACGTGTATTGCCCAGGATCGGGAACTGGTTGCCATTCGGCCCCGGAAACGCTGCCACATGGCGACAGTCTCGATACTTCAAGCGCTGCTGTTCAATCCCAAGGTTACTGACACGAGTTGTTGCGGTCTGGCGGTCCCGTAACTCGTCGACGCCTTGCCTTGCACCAACCGTGAGCCGGCGAAAACATGGTCACGTAGCGTGCTCATGCCGCTGAAGTAGCCGACCTAGCTGACATGACCGGATTTCCGCATCTCCGCGGACACGTTCAACGCCAGGACTACGTGCACCCGGCTATTGGCGCTCGGTGTCTTGTGTCGTTGGCTTGTATGGGCAGGGAATCAAACAGTTGCCGCACCAGAGCGACAGTCCGCCATTCCGATCGATTCAGTGTCCGGATAGCTGTCGTCCGGATCAATGTCGTAGGTAAGCGGTCCTGCAAGCGCCGCTACCGCAACAGCCGCGGCAATGCTACTTGGCGCTGTCAACGAGATGAAAACGGACCTCGACTTTGTCTTCGATCACGTCATCCCACATAGCATCGCCAATACCGAAGGCTCTTCTGGAGACCGTGAAGACTCCGTCGAATGCAGTGCCAGCCGGCGTCGTGCTAACCGTCACAGGAACCGTCATAACCAGCGCTCGACCTTTGATCGTCAGCGGCCCCGTGGCCGTGAAACGGACAGCGTTCACCCCCTCGATACTCGTGGTGCGAAACGTGGCTTTCGGATAGGTAGCGCTGGCGAACCACCCCTTCTTGCGCACTTCCGCATTGTAGGCTTCGTCACCAAGATCCAGGCTGCCAGTGACGATATCTGCGCTGGCGCTGGCGGCGGCCACGTTCTTGGCGTCATAGACAATGTGGCCGGTGAACCGCGTGAATGCGGCTTCGACAGGTACACCTTCCTGCTTGAACGTGGCGACAATTGTACTGGTCGCGACGTCGATCGTGCCGGGTGCGTCGGCAGCCGCAGACGCAAGTGCTAACAAACTAAGGCCGAGCAATGCGATCGCATCTGTGATCCGGATCTGGCGTGTCATCGTTGCGGTCTCCGATTGACCCAGTGGCAACATTAGCGAGCACGCCATTGCATCATACGCGCGAGCGTGGCATCGCGATCCACAAAGTGGTGTTTGAGCGCAGCCAACACATGCGCGAACACGGCAGCCAGCAGCAGCCACCCCAGGACCTTGTGCAACTCGAGCAGCTCGGCCGCTAGCAACTTATTCCTGCTGACTATATCCGGCAGTCGCCACAGACCCAGGTACACGATGGGAAAGCCGGCAGCGTTGCTATAGGCCCAGCCGGCACCCGGAATTCCCAGCATCAATAAGTACAGAACGACGTGCAATCCGCGCGCCGAGAGCGCCTGCCAGCGCGGCATTGGCAGTAGCGGCGGCGCCGGGTGCGTTATCCGCCAAACGCACCGCACGATGACCAGTGCCAAAATAGAGATGCCGAGCCACTTGTGCCAATTGTACATCCTGAGCCTGAGCGGACTCACGGCCAGTTCGGTCATGACCCAACCCATGCCGAAAGCACACACGATCAGGCCACCAATAGTCCAGTGCAACGCGACGGCCGTGCGCGTGTAATGCGAGTTCCCACGTTTGCGTGGGCGCTGAACTGTAGTCTGCATCCAGTCTCTTTATGGCGGAGGAGCTAGCCGAGACTCACCGCAACATTCTGCGCTGATTGTAGCGCAAGTGATTAGGCAATAGGAGTACCACCACGCCGAATGTGTCGTACCCCAATCGCGGCACATGTAGCGCCAGATTGATCGAACGCGCGCCTCGCGCCAACGCGATTCTAACAGATGCATTTGCAATCGGCTATCAGTCGGGCGGTGCGCATGTCGTTAGCAGCCGCCTACGAGAGGGCGTTCGTTGCAAAGCTGGCAGAACAGACCATAGCAGACCAGCACCCACGGACACAAAGAGCGGTACAAACAGTTTCAACTACGTGGCGGGCAGCGGCAATCACGCCAACGTGCGACAATCTCGCAAGAATCCTGTGTGCGCCGTTGGCCACGAGCACTATGATGGCCGGCCGCATGAGCACGTCACCTACATATCGCAAGGTAAGTGCAGAACTCGAGGGCTTCTGTCAATGCGTACGACCTCGCCTGCCAGCATGCTGGTCGACGACGAACTGGTTCTGCTGGCATCGCTCGGGCCGCTCGCGAATCAGCGGATTATCGAACTCGGTTGTGGCGCGGCCGCGATGGTGCGCAAGCTACTAACGCGCTTTCCTGACAGCGAAGTCACGGGCGTTGAGGTGGACGAGCGCCAGCACGCGAAGAGTCTTGCCGCGCCGCAGGCGCGTCTACAATTCGTCGCCGGCGTTGCACAAGCGATCCCCTCTGCTGATGCAGAATTCGATCTCGCGCTGATGTTGAAATCGCTGCACCATGTGCCAAGCGAATCGATGACGCAGGCACTCACCGAAGCGGCGCGGATTCTGCGCCCTGGTGGCCACCTTTACATCTCCGAGCCAGTCTATGCCGGCCCGCTCAACGAGGTGGTGCGGCTACTGCGCAAGCGCATCGGAGTCGACCCAAGGAAGTCCTCATGAAGCGACGACTGTTGTTTTTGTTGTTAGTCGGAATGCTGTTGCCACCGATCGTCCCCGCTGTGCTTGACAACACCCAACCAGAGAGTTC
>JAGRJB010000567.1 GCA_020442965.1 Pseudomonadales bacterium | reverse complement strand
TTCACAGCGAGTTGCGCGTCAGTGATGCAATCGTTTGGGAGGAGACCAGCGCATACTTGGCGCGCCGACGGTCGCGCTCGGTTGCCGCTCGGGACGCGGCGTTGCGCGGACAGCGCGCGAATTCCGACTCGTTAGACCCGGACGGGCCATCGAAGAGCGTGAGCTTCCGCGTCCCCGCCAATATCGGCAGACGCTATGCGCGTATTTCGGGTGACTTCAATCCAATTCACCTGAGCAAGTTCACGGCCAAGCCGTTCGGCTTCGGTCGCGCGATAGCACACGGCATGTGGACTTTGGCGCGTTGCGCGGCCGAACTCGAGCGCGAGCTATTGAGTGCGCCCTGCGAGTTGTCGGTGACGTTCAAGCTGCCGATCCTGCTGCCGGCCTGGGTGCTGCTGCAGCATTGGCGTCGTGACGATGGCTTTGGTCTGTCGCTGCGCGACGCGCACGCGGCTCGTGCGCATCTGGTCGGTCGCTTGCGCCGCTTAGGTTGATCGATCCGCCGTGCAGCCAATCCTGCCCACAGCGGTTGATCGAGCGGAACAGCGCGCGCACAGTCCCGGAACCGCCGCTGTCTCGACTGTGCGTCGCGCCCTCGGGCTGTGAGCGCCGTTGAGAGCGTAGCGCCTGCCGGACACCGGCCGGCACAGCGATTGGACGCCGATGGTCGAGCCCACGTCGATCTTCGCGCGATGCTGCACCTGGCCGCACCGCTGATGGCTAGCAATGCCGTGCAAGCGGTGATCAACCTCACCGACACGTGGTTCATCGGACGGGTCTCGACGCAAGCGGTCGCAGCGATGGCGTCGATCTACTGGGTCATGACGGCCGTTATTCTGGTGCTGGGCGGTGTGGGACTCGCCGTGCAGACGTTTGTCTCGCAGGCGATTGGTTCGCGCCGTCGACCGCGGGCCGCGCTGGCTACCTGGTGTGCCTTGTGGGCGACGATTGCTACCTGGCCATTCTTTCTAGGCCTTGCTCTCGCGGGACCATGGCTCTTGAAGCCCTTTGGGCTCGACGCGCAGATTGAGCAACTGGCGCTCGACTATTGGCAACCGCGGATGGCGGGCGCCGCCATCGGTGCGACGGCGTGGGCGCTCATGGGTTTCTTCAACGGCATCAGTGCGACCAGATTCACAATGTTAGTCGTCATTACGATGACCGTCACCAACCTGCCGGCCAATCAGATTCTGATCTTCAACCTGGATATGGGAATGGCCGGTGCCGCCTGGGGCACGAATGTCGCGCAACTGTGCGGGCTCGTCGTCGCCGGGCTCGTTTTCCTTGGACCCCGAATGGCGCGCAGCTATCGCACCCGACTCATGTGGCGACCGAGAGCGTCAGTGATTCTCGCGCAACTTGCCATCGGTATACCGATTGGCATCATGTACGGTGCCGACGTCATCGGTGTTGCTCTGGCGCAGCTGATGGTCGTGCAAGTCACTCCCTTGGGCGCCGCGGCCACGCAAGTGGTGATGATGCTCACATCGTTGGCCTATATGCCGACGCTCGGCATCGCGACGGCCGGTACGACGTTGGTCGGGCAGTCGATCGGCGCCGGGGATCGCGATTGGGCCGCACGAATCGGTAACGTCACGATCGCCATGTGTGCCTGTCTAATGGGGGGCGTGGCGCTGCTGCTGCTCCTGACGGGCCAGTGGTTAGTACCACAATTCCTGAGTGCCGCTGATGCCGCGAGCGGTGCGGCAACCGCGCTGGCGCTCACGCTCCTGTGGCCGGCCGCTGCCTATCAGATTTTCGATGGTCTCTATTTCGGGTCGAGCTTCGTCCTGCGAGGCGCCGGCGACACGCGCGTGCCCGCGATCGCCGCATTGGTATTGTCCTGGTGCTTCTACGTGCCGCTGGCGCATACGTTGGTATTTGCGCCTGGCGAAGCGTGGATCGACGGTCTGCCGCAGTTTGGCCTTGGCGCGATCGGTGCCTGGTATGCGCTGATGTCGTACGCCACGCTGCTCGGGACCAGTCTGTTCCTGCGCTGGCGCTCGGGCCGTTGGCGCAGTATGCGTATCAACTGAACGGGCGGCGTCGCAGGTTTTTCAGGGCGAGAAAGCCGCCCAGCATGCCACCGAGGTGCGCGAAGTGCGCGACGCCCGACTGCGCGCCGGAAAAGCCGAGCCCAAGTTCGAGCAATCCGTACAGCGTGACGAACACCCACGCTTTCATCGGGATGGGTGGGATTAGAAGCATGATGCGACGTTGCGGAAAGAGCAGCCCGAATGCGAGCAGGATTCCGAACACGCCACCCGATGCACCGAGCGTCGGGTAGGGTGACGGAAATACGTAACTGGTCACGATCAGCTGCGTCGCGGCCGCGATAACGACGCTTGTCAGGTACACCTCGACGAAGCGCCGCGCCCCGAGATGCCGCTCGATCTCGCTGCCGAACATGTATACGCCGAACATGTTGAAGAACAGATGCATGTAGCTGCCATGCAGAAATGAGTAGCTCAGGATCTGCCACGGTCGGAACGGACCCTGCAAGGGCCACAGCGCAAAGGCGTAGATGAGCTGATTTTCGCCGCCCAGCATACCGAGCAAGAACACGCCGACATTGGCAATCAACAACCAACGCGTGACAGGGGGAATCGAGCTGAACATGCGCTCATTCTAGCGTGTTTGGTTTTTCGGCCACCCGCAATCTCGCGCGCCGCTGAAATGTTAGTCGCGGTGTCTTGCATGACGTGAGTGGTACGTCGGCGAGCGCATGAGCTGCCGCAGTTCACATGCCTGGCGCCGCCAACCGAATCAGCCGCCTTGAAACTTGTTGCCTCGGCCGCATTGATTGCCTTGGACCCGCTGCAGTGCAAGGCCCGGTGACCTTATGTATCCTCGCGCGCCGCCACCGCGTGGCACGGCGGCCATCGACCGACAGATGAGCGAGCTTCCATCAGCCACGGACGCAAGTCGCAGCTTGGCCGGTTGAACGTCGATTTGCCGCGACACGGCGCACCGAATTAAGGTAAAGTCTGAGAGATTTCAACACGATGCCGGAGTTCCCGCACATGACGCCAAAGACGCGAGTCGACGTTTTGCCGCCGATCAACTGGCCGGCGACGCTGATTTTCATTATCACGGGTCTCGCGGCGGTCACCTTGGTACCGTGGTATGCGCTGACATTCGAAGTCAGCGCGGGTGCCTGGATCCTGGCGGTGGTGTTGCTCGCGATCACGGAGCTGTCGATAACGGCCGGTTATCACCGCTTATGGGCGCACCGCACGTACAGTGCA
>JAGRJB010000566.1 GCA_020442965.1 Pseudomonadales bacterium | reverse complement strand
TCATCCATCCGCAGACCATGGCGCCCGCGGTTGCGCGCGACATTCCGATCTGGATACGCAATACATTCGCACCCGAGAAGGCGGGTTCGCTGATCTGTGGCGAGCCCAAATCGGCGATGCCGGTCAAAGGCATCACGAGCATCGAAAAGGTCGCGCTCGTGAATCTGGAGGGTGCCGGCATGATTGGCGTCCCGGGCACGGCTCACCGGCTGTTCGGCGCGCTCCGCGAAGAGGGTATCTCGGTCATTCTCATCTCACAGGGAAGCTCCGAGCACTCGATCTGTTGTGCGATTCCCGAGATCGAGGCGGAGCGCGCGGCGCGTGTGGTGCGTACGGCGTTCGAGCGCGAACTGGCGGACGGACAAATTCAGAGCGTCGAGGTCGATCGCGAACTGGCGATCCTCGCCGTCGTGGGCGATGGCATGGCCGGGCTACCAGGGGTGTCTGGCAAAGTATTCAGTGCGCTTGGCACCGCCTCGGTCAACGTGCGCGCGATCGCGCAAGGGGCGTCCGAGCGCAATATTTCGGTAGTCGTGAGTGGTAAGGACGCTACACGCGCGCTACGCGCTGTGCATTCAAGTTTCTATCTGTCGCCACATACGCTGTCGATCGGTGTTATTGGTCCCGGGACGGTCGGTAGCGTGCTGCTGGATCAGTTGGCCGCCGAGAGTGCGCGTCTGCGCGATGAATTCCAGATCGATCTGCGCGTCCGCGGCATCCTGTCATCGCGGCGCATGCTGCTCGCTGAACCCGGCGTAGCCATGCAGGACTGGCGCGGCGCCGTAGAGACGGGTGGCGTCGCCGCCGACCTGGACAAGTTCGTGGAGCACGTCAAGGTCGACTATCTGCCGCACACCGTGATCATAGACTGTACCGCGGATGAGCAGGTGGCCCGGCATTATGCCGATTGGCTGGCGGCCGGGATTCATATCGTCACACCAAACAAGAAGGCCAACAGCGGATCGCTTGCGTATTTCGATGCGTTACGTGAGGCACGCCGTGCCGGTGGTAGTCACTATCTCTATGAGGCCACAGTCGGTGCGGGTCTGCCGGTGATCCAGACAGTGCGTGATTTGCGTGAAACGGGCGATGGCATCACGAGCATCGAGGGCATTTTCTCGGGCACGCTCGCCTACCTGTTCAACGTTTACGATGGCAGCGTCGAGTTTTCGGCCATAGTTCGCGATGCCAGGCAGCGCGGGTACACCGAGCCGGATCCGCGCGACGATC
>JAGRJB010000565.1 GCA_020442965.1 Pseudomonadales bacterium | reverse complement strand
ACTTCGATTCCCACTCCCTTCAGAAAGATACCGCGTGTAACGACCAAAAAATAACGCGCGGGAACGAGATAGGTGAGCGCTTGCAGCGCTTTGGGCATCACGTCAATCGCGTACATGAAACCCGACATCAGAAAGGCCGGCAGGAATGTCACCAGCATCGATACCTGGGTTGCGAGCAGCTGCGAGCGCGTCACTGCCGAGATGAATATTCCGAGGCCCAGCGAGCCAATCACATAGGCTGTCGACAAGACAAGCAGCAGCAACACCGACCCACGTAACGGTACGTCGAAAAGCCAGACACCCAGCGCCGCACACAGAATCACATCGATCAGGCCGATCGCCACGTACGGCAGCAGTTTCCCGACTACTACCTCGCTGCGACTGACAGGAGTCGAAGCAAGCTGCTCCATCGTGCCACGTTCCCATTCGCGTGCGATCGTAAGCGACGTGAGCATGGCTGCGACGATCATCATGATCACCGCGATGAGTCCCGGCACGATCATATTGCGTGACAGCAGCTGCTCGTTGTACCAAACTCGGCTCTCCGCCGTGATTGCTGGCCGCACGCGGCGCGCGTCCAGCTGCGTCACGAGGCCGAAGCTGCGTACGATCGAGTTTGCATAGGCGAGAACAATCGTTGCCGTGTTGGCATCTGAACCGTCGACCAAGGCCTGCAAGACGGCTGTTTTCCCGGTGCGCAAACGCGCGCTGAAATCGGGCGGTACAACCAGCACCATCTGGCTGCTGCCGCGCAGCAACAGCGGTTCTATGGCCTGCGACCGATCGAGTGAACCTTGCACTTTGAAATACCCGGAGGCGCGAAACGCGTCGATCAGCGCCCGCGAATCCGCACTTCTATCCTGATCGAGCACTGCGAGACGGATGTCCTTCACATCCCAACTGATCGCGTAGCCAAACAGCACTAACAAAAGCAACGGCAGCAGGAATGCCAGAACCAGGCTACGCGTATCGCGACGCAGCTGAATCACTTCCTTGCGCGCGATCGCGCCTAACCGTGTGACGTTGAGACTCACGGCCGTCACTCCACCGGTGCGCCGCCGGCGGCACGCACTTGCGCAACGAACGCATCCTCGAGCGAGGGTACGACATTGTCGATGGCGTAGAGCTCGATGCCACGCTCCGCCAATCGCGCGACCATCGTGTCCTGCACCCCTGCTTCATCGCTGACGGCGACGTGAATCGACCGCCCAAACAGGGCCGTCTCGAGCACCCCCGGTACTTCCCGCAGCGCCTCGACCGCGCGTGGTGCGTCGCTCGTCCGCAGCTCGAGCAATGGATCACGCATGCCGGCGCGCAGCTCCGCGGGTGTATCGAGTGCGATCAACTTGCCACGGTTCATGAGCGCAAGCCGGTCGCAGTTCTCCGCCTCCTCCATGTAGTGCGTACTGACGAATACAGTCGTTCCTGAACGCGTCAGCGTATCGATCAGGTCCCAGAAGCGTCGGCGCGACAAGGGGTCGACCCCGGAAGTCGGCTCGTCGAGAAACAACATCTCTGGCTTATGCACCAACGTCCGCGCCAGCGCCAGCCGCTGCTTCA
>JAGRJB010000564.1 GCA_020442965.1 Pseudomonadales bacterium | reverse complement strand
GCCGCGATCCAGCTCGGCTACGACACGAATATTTCCTACGGCTCGACGGCCCACGACGTCTCGCTGCTGATGCAGGCCTACGTGGACCACTGGCAGGCCGTCAATTCGGCCGCGGGGCCTCGCTTCGTGCGCGCCTTCCGCGGCGGCAACCAGCGCTTGCCCGAGGCGATGGCGCGCCGGCTCCAGGGTGAGTTGCTGGCGGGCCGCCGGGTCGTCTCGATCGCGACGCGCGCCGACGGCGCCGAGGTGTATTGCGAGGATGGTTCGCGCCACCGTGCGAAGGCAGTAGTCTGCTCGATGCCCTTCGCGACGCTGCGCCATGTGGCGATCGATCCGCTGCCGCCGCCGGTGCAGAACGCGGCGATCCGCACGCTCGGCTATGTGCCGGTCACGCAGGTGCACATCGTGCCGAAACGAAAGTTCTGGGAGAGCGACGGCCAGAATCCATCGATGTGGACCGACGGCCTGGTGGGCACGGTCTACGCCCAGCGCTTCGGTCCGGATCCGAAGGAAGTGATGAGCCTCACTTGCTGGGCGCGGGGTCTGCAGGCGCAGTATCTCGACCAGCTCGGGCCCGAGGCCGCGGGTCGCGCGGTGGTCGCCGAGTTCGAGCGCCTGCGTCCGGCCGCGAAGGGCGCGCTCAAGGTGGGGAAGGTGCGCTCCTGGGCGACCGATCCGTTCGCGGGCGGCGTGTGGTCAAGCTTCGGCCCGGGTGAGGTGACCGCGTACGCGAACTCGCTCGCGGCGCCCCACGGGCGGCTCTTCTTCTGTGGCGAGCATACGGCGCTCGCCAGCCGTGGCATGGAAGCCGCGCTCGAGTCGGCCGAGCGCGCGGCGGTCGAGGTGCAGCTCGCGCTGGGCTGACGCTCGATTGCACATGCAGTCGCAGCGGTCCGTATCGCAGTTGTTCGCCCAACTGTTCGAGGACTGCGGCGATGTCCCGTGCGCCGATCGACAATTAGCGAGTCGGCGCTGAAGCAAGCCGAGCACCTCGTCCGGGCAGCTTCCACCAAATCAGCCCTGCGGCGATGGCGGGCGCTGCGAAGATGGCGAGGAAGATCGGAAACTCATCGCCGCACGAATAGCCGTGCGTCGTGCCGACCCACATATTGACGAAGGCGCCCAGCAGCCAGATCGGGATGAACGCTTTGGCGCCCACGACCACGCCTGGCATGCTGCCCCACGCGTGCCCTAGCAGGACGCAAGCCAGCAATAGTGCCAATCCGCCGCCGACGACAATTACGGTATGCATCGAATCTCCCGGGCTGTGGGTGCGCAGTGTGGTTTAGCGCGTCGTTGCGTCGGAGTAGAAAAAGGGCTGCCCATCCATCCCGGGACCGCTTCGGGTGGCTGCATCTGGCCCGACTTCGCCACGATGCCCGCACTACCAACACGCGCTCGCCGCCGGTGCCGTCGGTAGGGTACAGTCTGGGGATCGCTGGCCCCGGAACTGTGCGCCAGGTCGGCGGTCGCGGGCAGCCGATCTGGCAGCATGGGGCGACTGCCAGATTGGGAAGACTATGCTGCGGCGACCGACCCTTCACTTGTTCGTTACCGTTCTCATGTTGTTGAGCGCGTGCGATGGCTATCCGCAGGACTGGGCCTCGCCTGACCCGGGTTTGACGGCCCGGATTTTCAACCGGTGCCCCGACCTTGCCGGCGACTACCTGATCGGCCAGCAT
>JAGRJB010000563.1 GCA_020442965.1 Pseudomonadales bacterium | reverse complement strand
TTGGCGCCCTCGCCATGCACATAGTCCTCCAGCACGACCTGGATTCCGAGTCGTGAATGCCAAATCATCGCCAGCACCAGAGCCAGCAGCAGCACCGCATTCCAGGGACGGCGCAACCACATCGCCACGTCGCCATATAAATAGGACGGTAGCGACGTCAGGGAAAAGACAAACCAGAGTCCGAGCGGGACGAGCGCGACCGCCGTGACGCGCTGCGTCCACCAGTGCCCCGTTCCCTTGCCAGCCGAGCCCTTCCCCAGCGCTCGAGCGAGCGGCGACTGCAGGCTCACGACGCACCTCTGCCGGGCGTAAAGAACACGAGCATCGCGAGCGCCGCAAAAATTACGCCAGTGGCCACGAGCACCAGCACAAAGCTCTTGCGTGCTTCCGATTTCTCCAGACCATACCCGGCGTCCCATGTGAGATGCCGGATGCCCGAACAGAGATGGTAGACGAAAGCGAGCAGGAAGCCTGCCATCAGAATGCGACCCGGCACGCTACCGAGCAGCGCAGCCGCGCGCGCATAGGCGTCCGGGCCCGACGCCAGCGCCATCAACCAGTACGCCAGCAGCAGCACACCCACGGTCTGCGCGATACCCGTTATGCGGTGCAGGATGGACGAGACCATCGTGTGGATCCACTTGAATACGCCGAGATGCGGCGACAATGGGCGCGAGCGCATGGATACAGATCCTTTCATCGAGCGAGACCCTCAGAAGTCGATGCAGCGGCCATTCTTCTCCCAATCGCCAAAGCGGGTAGGCTCCGGCCCGGGCGGACCGCCGATCTCACGCACTGCCGTTGAGTCTGACGGGTTCTGACAATCTTTGGCGACGCCGGCGGGATTGTGAACCTGTCCGTTACCGCCAGACTGATCCTCGATCCCTGCGGCGTCAGGCCGGCTGGGCGATGACGTCTGCTGCACGCGGAGGATTCTGCCAGAATCAGCGACCATGAACCACTCGAGCCCGCAACGAAATCAACCGGGAAGCGGCACGCCTTGATCGACTTGTCCGGTACGCAAACTGCCGCGCAGGTTTTCCAACCCTTGGGCGTCGTGCAACTCCAAGGTCCCGACAGCGCCAAGTTCCTGCAGGGTCAGCTTTCAGCCGATATGGTCGCGCTGGCGGCCGGCTCGACTGTGTTAGCTGGCTACCACAACGTCCAGGGCCGGACGATCGCACTGCTGCGCGTGTCGAAGCTCGACGCTGACGAACTCTTGCTCACGCTGCCGCGGGAACTGGTCGCCGATGTTATCGCGCGACTGACCCGCTATGTTCTACGCGCGAAGACCAGCATCACCGATGTCTCCGCACAGGTCACCGCATTGGGGCTAGCACAGCGGTCACCGCCTCGAGCCGATCAGGAACTAACGACTTTGGCCACGTTTCAATGGGGTCGCACGCGCGAGGTAATGCTCGTTCCACGTTCGGCTCGCGTGGCTGCGCCGGCAGCGCCGCCGTCCGAGCCGCACGCACAATGGCACCGGGCCGACATCGCGGATGGGCTACCGCAAGTCTTCAGCGCGACCAGCGAAGCATTCGTCGCGCAGATGCTCAATCTCGACGCACTCGGCGGCATCGCGTTCGACAAAGGTTGTTATACAGGTCAGGAAGTTATAGCGCGCGCCCACTATCGGGGTCGCGTCAAGCGGCGATTGCAACGATTTGTATCGCACGGTGCTATGCCCGCGTTCGAGCCTGGCGCCGTTGGTACACTCGCCGACGGGCGAGCCTTCAAGGTCGTCGACGCCGTCGCACTCGCAGACCGTCGCTGCGAATGGCTCGCGGTC
>JAGRJB010000562.1 GCA_020442965.1 Pseudomonadales bacterium | reverse complement strand
AGGCTCTGCATATCGTTCTGCTCGAACACATCGCGTACGAGTCCGGCGCTCTTGCGCACGAACAGTTCTCCTTCGGTCGATGTGGCAATACCGGCAGCATCCTGGCCCCGGTGTTGCAGTACGGTCAGCGCATCATAGATCCGCTGATTGACGGCTGAAGTACCGACGATGCCAACAATACCGCACATGCTGAACGCACCTTATCCTGATCGCCTATGCCCTAAGTTTCTGTCGCCGGTTCGCTGGCCGGTGCCAGCATGGGTACCGATCGATTCGTCCAATGCTCGCCCACGAGACCGCGCAGCACGGCCGCCATCTGCTCTGCATAGGGCAGCAATCGGGAGTTCTTCCATTGTGGCTCCTGGTCGATGCGCAAGGTCTGCGCCAGAATCAACAGCGCGCCCACCACGACGAAACCCCGCAACAGTCCAAACAAGAAGCCGAGGAAGCGATCGGTCCCACTGAAGATCGAGACGCGCAGAAAATTGCCGGCGAGCGCGCCAACCGCCGCGCCCAATAGCAGAACGAGAATGAACACGACGCCGCGGGCCGCCCACGGACGCACCGGTGAGTTGGTCAGCACACCGCCGAGATAGGGCTCGACCAGCGGGCCGAACTGCCACGCACCCCACAACGCCAGCAGCCAGGTTACGACGGCGATCGCCTCGCGCAGCAAGCCGCGCACCGCACCAACCACCGCAGACAAGACGACGATGCCGATGATGACGTAATCGAGTGGAGTCATAAGTAGCTGTTAGCCGCCAGCGAGCAAACGAGGTTGCGCGCATTGTACAGGATCGCGGCTGCGCCCCGGAATGCAAGCTCACTTTGGCGCACCACGTCACGAGTTTGGAACAACCACGCCCTTGCGGCCGGCCTTGGCGAGCTGAGCCGCCAGTCGTTCGGCCGCGGCGCGATCAGCAACCGGACCGACGCGCACCCGATAGAGCCTGCGATCGCCCGTCGACTGATCCATATAGGCGGCAAAGCCCTGCGCGCGGACCGCACCGACCAGCCGTGCGGCATTGTCGCGATTACCGAAACTGCCCAGCTGGACCGAATAGCCGCTGGTAACCAGGGTACTCGTTGCTGCTGCGCGCTCGTCGCTCGCCGCCCGCACTTGCGCTGGGGCGGTGACCACGGTCGTGGCGGGCGCCGTCGCCGGCTGGCTGATGGTTTCGGAGGCCTGTTCGGTCGGCGCCTGGTTCGCAGACACACCCTCTGGTTCTGCCCTGCCCTTCTCGAGATCGATCGTATAGGTGCGCAGTGCCGCCCCTTGGATCGGACTGACGGCGACCGCGCTGGAATCAGCAGGCGTTGCGTCGGCGGCGCCGACCGGGGCCGCTGGCGCATGCGACGGCGGGCCAGATAACAACTCGGGTACGACAATGACGATGAGCGCCACCAGTAGGACCGCACCGGTCAGCCGTTGTTTGAGTAGAGTCTCCAAGTAGTACTCGGTCGCGCCCACGAACTGTTGAGCAGACAAGGCGACGGATTATAGCCCGAGCCACGAAAGCGCTGGGCCTACCGTGAGGAAAGAACCCAATACGACGATTCGATCGCCACGCGCTGCGTGTGCCTTGGCGGCCGCGCAGCCACTCGCGACATCAGGGCAAGCCGCAACTACGGTAGCAGCCGCGGGCAAATGGCGCGCGAGCTCCGCCGCGTCGATCGCTCGCGAGCCGTCGAGCGTCACCAGGACCCACGCATCGATGGTATCGGCGACTGCTGTAAGGACGCCGGCGACATCCTTGTCGCCGAGGATTCCGCAAACTGCGATCG
>JAGRJB010000561.1 GCA_020442965.1 Pseudomonadales bacterium | reverse complement strand
AGATCCGCACGCACAAGCGGCTGATGGAAATCGTCAATCCGACTGACAAAACGGTCGATGCGTTGATGAAGTTGGAACTACCGGCCGGTGTGGACGTCCAGCTCAAGCTGAACTAACACTGGTTCCACGGCTCGCCGACCAGAAATACCCGTCGGGCGCACGGAACGAAAACGCCGGTCGCGCGAACTCATCGACGAGTATCGGCGAGACCTGCGTGGCACCCGACGCCGCAACCTTGTGCCGTAGTCGCTCAAGCTCGTTGGTTTCGATCGCATAGAGCGAATAGCCGAGCTGCCCCGGCGCGGCATCGATCGGCGGCGCGGCGGGCGTGCGCGGCTCGAGCGCGAAAATCCGCAGTCGACCACTCAGCGCGCGCGCGGAGTCGTTAGCGGCGGCCGCGTCGTCGAAATCGATCTCTGTGAAGGCCTCGCCAGGCTCAAGTCCGAACATCACACTGGCGGGCGATTCCGGGTCGAATTCGAAGCGTCGCTGGGTGGTGCGCACGAACCCCAGGACATGGTCGTAGAAATCGAAGAGCGCGAGTGAGCGCGTGGCGATCACGGCGGCGACGTGACACACTTCGCTGGCTCGAAACAGGCTCCGCTCGGCGATACGGCCGAGCCGCGATACATCGATGTGATCGCGCTGCATCAGCACTTGTTGGTAGTGCGGCCGGAATATCTGCAAGTTCCACGCGATCGGCATGGTCGCGGCGAACGGCCGTTGCTCGCGCATCGGAATGACCGAGCGCGCATTGATGATGGGGCCTACCACGCTGACGGGCTGGCCCTGCTGCCTCAGTACCTCGGCATGCGCGAGTGCGGTCAACAGACTATCGGTCCGCTGGACCGACCAGCGATTGCCCGGTGTCCGCAGTGGCGCCATGGCAAGCCCGGGCCCACCGGCCTGGTCCCATTGCATCAGGCGGATCAGGCCGCGATCGGCGTCGCCGTGCGACATCCGCACGGCGCGCAGCGCAGTCGCGACGCCATACAATCGCGCGCACTGCGAACGCGCGAGTGCGCCTTCCTCGCGAGCCTGGTAGCCGAACTGCTGCCAGTGATGCACCGCCGTTGCGAGGTCAGGGACGCCGATCCCAATGTCGACGACGCCCGTTGTTGTAATCTCGGACTCAACCACGCCAGCAGTGTCGCACTGCGCCCCCCAGCATGACCACTGCTGGCGCTGCGGAGATTCGTATCGATGACGTTTCCGGTCAGTCACTCGACCCTCGACGCCCAGGCATTGGCGCGTGCTGTCGCTGAGCGCTACGACCTCGGGCCGCCGCAGTCGTGTCGCCTGATCTCGCGCGGCAGCAACGATCTCTACGCGCTGCAATTCAGCGACCAACGCCGCGTGTTGCGCGTGGCGCGGGCTAACCATCGCTCGGCGAGTGAAGCAACGTTTGAACTCGAGCTCCTGCGCCACCTGGCCGGGGGCGGCATGCCGGTGCCCGCGCCGATCCCACTGGCCGACGGGAGTTTGCACTTCTCGGTCGTGGCACCCGAAGGTGAGCGACGAATCGTGTTGCAGACATGGGTCGAAGGCAGAGCGCTCGATCACAGCTTGTCGCCGCAGGACGCGCGGGCAGCCGGTATGTTGTTAGCGCGACTGCATGAGCGGGCCCACGGGTTTCGCTCGGCCGAGCCGAAGTTGATTGACACCGTCGGGCGGATCGAGCGCAAGCTGTCTTACGTCGATGCCTTGTTGCCGCTCGGCACGGCCGGGCGCGACCTGTTCGATCAGGGATTCGCCGTGGTGCAGCAGTGGTTTGCGGCCGGTTCCGGCCACGGCCTGCCGCGCGGGCCAACGCACGGCGACTTCCAGTACGCCAACCTGATGCAGAGCGCTGGCGGTGCTCTCGCCGCGGTCGATTTCGACGACTGCGGGATCGATTGCCTCGCCATGGATATCGTCACGTTCGCGTGGCGCAGTCGCTTCGATGATCTCGCGGCGGAGATCGACGCGCAGTTCCTGGCAGGCTATCAGGTAGTTCGGCCGTTGGCCGACGCAGAGCGGGCCGCGTTACCGATGTTGCTGCTGGCGCGCGACCTCTACCTGCACGCGAGCTATGCAGCCTATATCGATCGGATCGGGCCCGTGTCCGGGTTCGAGGACGAAGCACGTTTCATGGTCGTGCTTGCGCGTGATCTGCATGCCCTCGGCATCACCTGATCTCGCGGCGCTCACAGGGCGTGCCGCTCAATGGCAGCTCGCCGCGCTGTAGCAGCGCTCGGTTGATCGGTGCGTAGGGGTCGGCCGGATCGAGCCGCGCGGCGCGTGCGAACTCCGCCAGTGCTTCCTGCTCGCGGCAGGCAGAAGCATAGGCCATCGCCAGGTTGTTAGCCGCGCGCGAACTGTTCGGGCTCTTCAGCGTCACGTCTCGCCAGAACGATATTTCATCCGCGTACACGGCGTGCCGCGATAAGGTCTGTGTGCCCAGATAAGCCGCAAGCGTGGCGACAGCCGCAACCGCCACACCCCGCAGCGGTCTTGCCGCGAGGCTTGCGATCCCCCATCCCAACAACCAGGCCGGACCGATCATCGCAACATAGACCTGGCGATCGAAGACGGCGTCAAGCCGTGGCAGGAAGCTGTTAGTGGGCGCGAGCCAGACGAAAAACCACAGCACGCCGAATGCGACGGCCGGGTGCCGCCGCAGCAGGCGCCAGCCCATCACCATGATCGTCAGCAGCATCGCGCCACGTAGCGCGGTGGGCAGGTTGAGGCTCGCTACGTACGGCAGCGCCGGATCTGCATTTGCCGGTCGAATGAGCAAGATTTGGCCGAGCAAGTAACTCACACCATTGGCCTGAGTGAGCAAGTTGCCGCTCAGACTGCGCCCTTCACTGGCGAGCGCGATCAGTCGAGGATACGGGGTGGTCGCGGCTGCCGCGACAACTGCGAACGCGGTCAGCAGCATGAAGGGGGCCATGATGCGGCCCAGCTCGGCGAACGGCTGTCCGCCGGCTTGCCGTTCAGCAGGACGCGCGGCGTACCACATCAGTGCGAGCGCGAACGGCAACGCGAGCGCGCTCTCCTTTGAGCCGAGCGCCAGTGCGAACGCGAGCAAGGCGGGCCAGTTGATGCGCCAGCGCCGCAGCAGCGGCTCGCTCGCGACGCGGAGCGCTCGTCGTTGCCACAGCCACAGAGCCAGCAAGGAAAAGAAGGCGCTCAGTACGCTCGATCGCCCAGAGATGTAGCTCACGGCGTCGCTCTGTACCGGATGCAACGCGAAGAGCAGCGCCGCGATCGCCGCCGCGAGCCGGCCGTGAATCGCGGTCGTCGCCGGATCGTCGGATGTGAGTCGCTGCCGAGCGAACGCCAGCAGAATCCAGAGCACCAGTACCGTGTTAGCGATATGCAGCACGATGTTGACCGCGCGAAAGCCGACCGCGCCGCTACCCCACTCGTTGTTCAGCGCATACGTCAGTTTCAGCACGGGGCGAATACCGGGCATCGAGTGCCACCAGGCATGCAGCGACTGCACCTGCGGTTCATTGACGATGACATTCCAGTCATCGAACTGAAAGCCGCCGCCCAAGCCGGGCGCCCACACCGCCAGGGTGAGTAGCGCAAGGCACACAGCAACCAGAGTGTCCTTGCGGGTCACGGCGCAATCGCCGGCAAGTCCATGCCGGCCTCGGCAAGCTTGAACGCTTCATCCAGCAGGCCGGCGGCCAACCACCAGCGATCAGGCGCATCGAGCAGCACGAGCCAGACGCGGTGCTCACCTCGCTGTGCAAAAGCGATCAGACACTTGCCGGCCCGATTCGTGAACCCGCTCTTGAGCCCCAGCACGCCCGCTTCCCGACCTAACAACAGATTGCTGGCGGCGAGTTCAATGCGTCGACCCGAGACCGTGCCGATGCTCGCGTGCTCGAGTTGCGCGCGAGCCGCAATTTCCGGCGCTGCAATCGCGGCGCCAGCCAAGCGCAGTAGATCGCGTGCCGTGGTCTGCTGCCCGTCGACATCGAGGCCGCAAGGCTGCAGGAAGTGGGACGCTGCCATGCCGAGCTCGCTTGCTCGCTTGTTCATTCGCGCGACGAACGTCGCTACATCGGGCGCGACGTGGTAGACCAGTGCCAGGCAGGCATCGTTGGCTGAACTCACCAGCATCGCGGTCAGTGCGTCGCCGAACGTGAGCGCTTCGCCAGTGCGCAACCCGGCGCGCGTGCCGATGGTGCTGGCAGCGATTCGATTGACCGTTACGATTGCCGCGGGATCGACATGCTCGTCGAGCAGGACGAGCGCGCTCAACAACTTGGCGAGCGACGCCGGCGCTCGGGGTGTATCGAGTGCGCGCGCCCAGACTAGCCTGCCATCGACGACCACCGCATAGGCGGCGGCCGCGCGCGGATAGCGATCTTGCGCGGCGGTCGCATTGAACGCGGCGGTCGCCAGCAGCGCCGTCGCGGCCAGGGCGCGCATGATCCGGTGCGGGGCGCAGCGCCGCCAATGGGTTGTGCCGTGCTCAGGCAACACGCGGCACGCGCGATAAACTCACCCGCCGCCGAAAATGCCTCGCAGCGCTTTCTTGGCTTTTTGCGTGACGTCCTTGGCTTTGCCGACTGCGCCGGGTGGTTGATCGGGTGTCGTTGCGGATGCGCTGGGTTCCGTGGCGGCGGCGTCACTACCGCCTGCAACGGCGGCTGCACCTGAATCAGGTGGTTCGGCCGCCGCAGTTGCCGCGGAGCTGCAGAGCGTCCGATAGCGCGGCGCGATGTCCCTTGAATAGCGACGACCCGCGCACTCACGTTTGACCAGCGAATCGACCAGCTGTGGCGCTTCGGCACGCAAGAAATCCCAATCGCCTTCCTGCTCTGCTTCGGCCACGAGTTTGGTTCGCAGCGCCTCGACGCTGCCGAGCGAACATAGTTTCAGCAGTCGTTCCAGGCCGTAACCTTGCTGCACGCTGATCGCCTCGTTGCGGCGACTCGCCGCGAACCCCTGGCGGGTGCCAAGCGCTGCGCAGGCAGCCGCCCTCTGGCTCGCATCGTTGCAGATGGGCGCGTCGCCCTTGCTACTGGGAAAGAACATCCGTGAGCCGCCCACGACGCTTGCGGGCTTCGACTTGATCTCGTCCGCCGAGCTGCGGCACTGCGCGGCGAGGTTCTTGTCGGTCTCTTGCTGCGCTTTCGCCATCAGCGCCTTGACGCGCCGTTCCGCGGCCGTCGCGTCGCAGGCGCCGGGAAGCTTTGCGCTCGCAACGCGCAGGGTCATTTCGCCGTCGGCCGAGCGCATTTTCATGGTGCTGCGGTACCGGTCGGGTCCGTCGATGACCTGTTCCAGCGTGCCTTCCATGGCGTCCTTGCCGGTACAGCGGACTTTGGCCGTCAGCCGGTTGCCGCTTTGGTTGACGTCATAGGTTGAACAGTTCGCGTCCTGCGGACCCGCGAGGGCCTCGGCCGCTTTGCCCGCCGGTACACAGACCTCGTCGGTTCTGCCCGGCAGCGACATGCCTTCCATCTCCATGGTGGTGGTCTGACGCCATTTTTCTCCCGATACGGGCGCCTGGCCGAATGCAGCTGCACTCATCAATGCGGCCAGAATGACGCAGGGGCCGACGCCGTAATAGAAACGCATGGAATTGCTCCC